>JAADEB010000098.1 GCA_013153655.1 Chlorobiota bacterium | reverse complement strand
CCGCTTGCCCGCCCGCCGCGGAATGGCGGCTCCCCTCTGTCCGCCGGCATTCCGCGGCCGGAACGGCGGCAAGGCCTCCGCGCATATCGCTTCGATGCCTCGCGCGAAGCGGCTCCGCTGCGCTCCACCGCTTTCGGGTGCCAACGCGCCAGGCCAATGGCCCCGGGAAACGGGACACGTGAAACGGATAACGTTCAATGTGGAAGGGTACCGGAATGTGAAGACGCCGTACACGGCGTCTCTCCGTATGGTGCATAAAATCATCGTATGGTAGAGACGCGATGAATCGCGTCTCTACAAAATCGCCAAAAAAAACCGAAAAATCCGTGATACCTGTTTTATTTGCCCCACCTGCGAGCCGAAAAATCACGTTTCCCATTTTCCATTCCACATGTCCCGAAAAATAACCGCTGCCGCACGAGTCCCCTCATATGGCATGATAATATCCGGGTTTTGGCATGATTTTTACCAAAAATCCCGCCAAAACCCTCGTCCTTTTGGTATGATTCATCTACCCGGCGTTATCACACCGGCTACTAACACCACGTCCCTCCGGGACTTAACAGAATATGACAATTCCATATGGCTACCAACACTACGTCCCTACGTGACTTCGTAGCATTTATTTTTTACATGTTCAACAAAAAACACGTTTCCCGTTTACCGTGCCACGTTTCACGAATATGCACCCGTCACCAGTAACCCGTCTATTCAACTGTTCCACATGAAAAAATCGATATTCCACGTTTGTCGTTCTACGTTTATAGTTTCCGAAACTTTCACCTTTTTCCTTTTACCTTATCCCTTTATTATTGAGCGTTGAATCGTTTTGACTGATGACGGGTGACGGATGACCGGTGAGGTCATTGCGAACGGAACGAAGTGCCGCGTCCGCCTCAGGCGGAAAGCAATCTCCTTCTGTGGGACACGGTTTATTCTGACCACAAAGAACACAAAGTAGGCACGGAGGACACGGAGAATTTTGTCAAATTTGGGACTTGGGAGTTAGGAATTGGAGATGCTGCTTCGTCTCTAATTCTTTATATCCTTATTTATTTCTCTGTGCCCTTTGTGTCTTCTCCGTGCACTCCGTGGTTAAAAAAAACATTGCTCTTTAATTTTAAACCACAAAGGACATAAAGAAGGCACGGAAGACACGGAGAATTACCAGTATGATATGTGTAAATAATCCGTTGATTTGGAATTTGAGAAAATTCTTAGTTCTTAATTCTTAGCTGTTATTTGTTCACTATTCATTGTTCATTCAATAAACATTTTCATTCTTTCACTTGAAAAAATTATTTCTTCTTTTTCAATTGCATACGGGCGGTGATGATAAGCACGGCACCGATAATGGACAAAATGCCGCCGGTGATTTGCAAGGGGGTGGGTAATTTGTGAAACACCAGGTAGGCGCCGATCATCACAAAAATGCCTTTGGTGGTGCCGAGGATGGATTTTTTGGACACTTCGATATATTTCAAGGCATGCAAGGCCGATATCACCGTCAGAAACGGGCCGAAAAAGGCGCCGGCCACGAAATACGGCCACAAATCCCGCGGTACCCGGAACGAATAAGGCGAAAGGTAGAGCCAAACGGCAAAAAACACGAAGATAAAAATCACGCGGTTGATGGTGAGCACCAGGGGCGAAAGACGTTTTACGTAGCGTTTGAGCAAAATGGCATTTACGGCAAAGATGCCAATGAAAGCCAAAATGTATTCGCTTCCGCGGATAAACATGTCCTCCAAGCGGATGCCGCCTTTGTAACTGATAAGGAAGGCGCCGGTGAGGGTAATCAAAGCACCGATGATTTCCTTGTAATTGAATTTTTCCTTCAAAATCAAGGTTCCCAGAATAAATACAAACACGGGCGAGAGGTTTCCCATAAACGACACCACCGACGGATTGGGCACCGTCTGTATGGCTTTGTAGAAGAAATAGGTGGCCGAGAGTTCCAGCAGGCCGTTGATCAGCAAAATCAGGTATTCCTTGGGACCGAAGCGGGCATATATGGCAAAGGACTTGCGCCAAATACCGTAGAGGACGATAAAAAATCCACCGGCCAGGAACCACCAAAACCCGAATTGGGGCAACGCCACGCGATTGAGAATGAATTTGCTGAAAATATACACACTCGATACCGCCAACACGGAAATAAAGGTGTACAAATATCCTTTGGCACGGTCCGACAATTTTATCATACTTCGGGATTTTGGTAGAGGTGGATCAGGAAAGCGAAATCGCGGGCGGTGTCTTCCAGCGAGGCGTAGCGACCGGGTTTGCCGCCGTGGCCGGTTTGCATGTCGGTATGGAGCAAAATCAGGCTATTTCCGGTGTTCATGTCGCGCAATTTGGCGGTCCATTTGGCGGGTTCCCAGTATTGTACTTGCGAATCGTGGAGTCCGGTGGTAATGAGCAGGTGGGGGTAAGCTTGGCGACTCACGTTGTCGTAGGGTGAATAGGATTTGATATAATCGTAATAGATTTTTTCATTGGGATTACCCCATTCGTCATATTCGCCGGTGGTAAGAGGGATGGATTCGTCCAGCATAGTGGTAAGCACGTCCACGAAGGGTACTTGTGCCACCATGCCGCGGAACAGTTCCGGCTCCATATTGGCCACGGCACCTACGAGCAAGCCGCCGGCGGAACCTCCCATGGCATATATGTGGCGTTCGTCCACCTCGGGCAGTCCGGCCAAGTGGCGGGCCGCATCGATAAAGTCGTAGAAAGTGTTTTTCTTCCGCAGCAATTTACCGTCCTCGTACCAAGGGCGACCCAAATATTCGCCGCCGCGCACATGGGCCGTGGCAAAGATAAACCCGCGGTCGAGCAGGGAGAGCCGGTTTCGGCTGAAATGATCGTCCACGGTGATGCCGTAGGCGCCGTAGCCGTAGAGCAGGAGGGGATTGCCGCCGGGACGCAGGCGATCTTTGCGCCAAACCATGGACACGGGCACTTGCTTGCCGTCGCGGGCGGGTACCCATATGCGGCGGCTTTCGTATTGCGAAGGGTCATAACCACCGGGGATTTCTTCGGTTTTGAGGATTCGGTTTTGCCGGTTATGTATGTTCCATTCCATAACGCTGGCCGGCAGGGTCAGGGAATTGTATTCGTAGCGAAGCACGTCGCTTTGCATTTCAGCATTGATGCCTATGTAGGCGGTATAGGTTTCTTCGGGAAAATCGATATAGTAATCCGTTTTCCGGTCGTAGTCCATGATACGGATACGGGTCAGGCCGTTGTGGCGTTCGGTGAGTGCCAGCCAGCGGTCGAACACTTCCAACTCTTCAATGAGCGTGTCGTTGCGGTGGGGTAGGAAGGTGGAAATTCGCGGGTTTTCGATGCCTTCCCGGGAGAAAATTTGATAGTTTTCGGCGTCGTCTTCGTTGGTTACCACCAGGAAGTGTTCGCCGCCGGTGTGGTAGGGATAGTATTCGATGCCGTGCCGGCGGGGTTGAAAAATGCGAAAAGCTTCCAAGGGTTTGTCCGCGGGAATATAGCGATACTCGGTGGTGGTATTGGCGGCGGCTACCAGCCAAATGTAGGCTTCGGTTTTGCTGCGGCTTATGTGGATGTCGTAGCGGGTGTCGGTTTCTTCGTAAATCAATTCGTCCTCCCGGGGTGGCGTTCCGAGGCGGTGCCGGTAGAGTCGGTAGGTGCGAAGGGTTTCGGGATGTTTACGCACGTAGAAAAAATATTTTCCACAGGCCGAGAACACTCCGCTTCCGGTGGTCCGGGTCAGCACTTCGTTTTCATATATCCGGCCGCTGTGCAAGTCGCGAAAACGGATTTCGTAGAGGCGGCGTCCGG
>JAADEB010000091.1 GCA_013153655.1 Chlorobiota bacterium | reverse complement strand
TTCAAAACCTTATGGATGGCACTCAATCAGAAGAATTATCGCGAGTATATATCACTTCAAGACCCCGCCGCCCGCAAAGAAATGTTGGACCAATTGTTGCGCAATAATATCCTGAGTTTCTACAAAGGCGTCGATTATTGGACGAACGAAAAAATCCTGACTTCCGTTGACGCGGCTCCCAAGCGTACGCGCTTTAAAAATCAGCCCATGTTGGCCTTTACCGGCCATTTTACCACCAATGCCGTCCTTCCCGATTATGCGGGCATCGGCAAGTCCGTGGCGCGGGGGTTCGGGACGGTTATGAAAATAGAGTAGGGGATTGAAAGGAAAATAGAGGAGGATTTTATTACACAAATCCCGTATTATCCCACATAGAAATTTTTGTTTGTTGGAATAAAGCATTATCCGGTTTGTTTCAAACGGGAAACAATTCGCTAGCAATTTTGTTCTCATCTCAAAACAATTTTATCTTTATTTTGTTTTGAATTGAAAACGATTTCAGGTTCAATTTTATCCATTCTCAATATTAATCCCTGCGAATTTTTCTCAAATCATTGATTTTCAATAAAATTTGCTTAAATTTATCATCATTTCGCTTTGCGGAGGGCTATTCGCCAGCGCAGGTCAAAACTTATAATATGCTGGTAACAAAATTCAGGTTTTTGGTAAAATGTCAGGAATGAAGGACGGTAAATAATTCCGGTATGGAAGTTCTTACTTAATTGATAATAAGCGTCAAGAACAAATCCTGTTGTGTTGTAAATTTTTGTAACCGGTTTATCACGGACAAAGCTTTTATAGGGTATAAGATAAAGTTTTTTATGGATTAGAGAAGGAAAAAATGATGAATGAAATGGATTTTCTTAAAAATTCCTCTAATCATGAAAAATCCTTGCCACCAACGATGTAAGACCGAAAGAAACCCGTTTCAAAGGTAAAACAATGCTTGCCTTCATCGGCATGTTTACCACCAACGCCGTTCTTCCCGATTATGCGGGCATCGGCAAGTCCGTGGCCCGGGGGTTCGGGACGATTTTGAAAATGGAGTAGGGGGATGGATCTTAAATTGACTTTATTATGCATTACCTCGCCTCCAAAATCACATAAGGCACCAGCATTTCCTGTAAGGAGATACCTCCGTGTTGGTAGGTGTTGCGGAAGTATTGGACGTAGTGGTTATAGTTGTTCGGGTACACGAAGAAATAGTCTTCCTTGGCAAAGATATAGGTGCCGTTGATGTAGGGTGAAGGAAGCATCAGGCGTTCCGGGTGTCGGCATTCCATTACGTCCTTGGGATTGTAGGTAAGGGAGCGGCCGAGTTTGTAGCGCAGATTGAGCGAAGTGTCGCGGTCGCCGATGACTTTGGTGGGGCGTTTGACGTTGATGGTGCCGTGGTCGGTGGTGAGATGGATTTGACGTCCTTGGGCGGCGGCGGCTTCGATAATGTGGAGCAAGGGCGAATTCTCGAACCAGGTGGCGGTCAGGGCGCGGTAGGCCGTGTCGTTGGAGGCCAGTTCCTTGATCATGTCCATTTCGGTTTTGGCATGGGAAATCATATCCACGAAGTTGTACACCGTGACGATGATATCCTTGTTGTGGAGCGTGGGAATTTGCTTGGCCGTACGTTCGCCGAATTGGTGGTTGAGGATTTTGAAAAATTCCATATCGGCCGACACTTTTTTGCGTTGCAGAAAGTCGCGGAAGAAATCGGCTTCATGGAGGTTTTTGCCGCCTTCGTCGGGATCGTCTTTCCACAGGTGTGGGAAGCGTTTTTTGATGTCGGCGGGCATGAGTCCGGCAAAGAGGGCGTTTCGTGCATATTGGGTGGCCGTGGGCAGGATGCTGTAATAGAGCCGCTCGGAGCGCAGGTGGAAGCGGTTTTTGAGAATAGGGTAGATGACCTGCCACTGGTCGTAGCGGAGGTTGTCGATCACCACCAGCAGAATGGGTTTGTCGGTGTGGGGCAGGAGGTAGCGTTCCAGTACTTGGTGGCTCAGGGCGGGCAATTGATCGTCGTCGTCGCGGAGGCGGTCTTCATAATTGTTTTTGATAAAACGGAAAAAGGCACGGTTGGCTTCCGACCATTGGCCTTCGAGGATGTCGCGCATTTGGGTATCGGTGGTTTCGTCCATGCGGAGCGACCAAAACACCAGGCGTTTGTACAGGTCGATCCAGGCGTCCCAGTCGCCGGTCATTTGGATGTCCATACTGATTTTGCCGAATTCGCGTTGGTAGTCTTGCACCGATTGTTCGGTCACCAGGTCTTTTTTGCGGAAGATTTTCTTCAAGCTCAGGATGATTTCGTTGGGATTGACGGGCTTGATGAGGTAATCGGTGATTTCCTTGCCGATGGCTTCTTCCATGATGTTTTCTTCTTCGGATTTGGTGATCATCACCACGGGCAGGTGCGGGTCGATGCGGCGGATTTCCATAAGGGCTTCCAGGCCGTGCATGCCGGGCATCTGTTCGTCCAGAAACACCACATCGTATTTTTCGTCGCGCAATTTTTCGATGCCTTCGGAAGCAAAGGCGGCCGTGTCCACGCGATATCCTTTTTTTTCGAGAAAAATCAAATGCGGTTTGAAAAGTTCTATTTCATCGTCGATCCAAAGAATGCGTTCTCTCATATTTTCCTTAATTTTGTGTAAAATAAAAAATTAGTGTCCAAGTACAAAATTATAAACGACCCGGTACACGGTTTTATTTCCATTTCCGACAAGGAAATTTTATCCCTCATCGATCACCCTTATTTACAAAGATTACGCCAGATTGCACAAATGGGCCTGTCCTATTTGGTGTATCCCGGCGCACATCATACGCGTTTTCAGCATGCTTTGGGTGCCATGCATTTGATGGGCAAGGCTTTGGATGTGTTGCGCCAGAAGGGTGTGGCGATTTCGGAGGAGGAAAAACGGGCGGCCATGCAGGCGGTGTTGTTACACGATATCGGTCACGGGCCGTTTTCCCATGCTTTGGAATATGCCATTGTGCCGGATTTGCACCACGAGGATATGTCGCGGGCGGTGATGCATAGGCTCAAAGAGGAAGGCCGGGCGGATTTGTCCTTGGCATTGGACATTTTCGAGGACCGTTATCCGCGGCGTTTTTTCCATGCCTTGATCAGCGGCCAATTGGACACGGACCGTTTGGATTATTTGCAGCGCGACAGTTTTTATACGGGCGTGGTGGAAGGCCGCATCAATGCCGGGCGCCTGATCGATATGATGTACGTGGTGGACGACAAATTGTGCATCGAGGAGAAAGGACTCTATTCGGTGGAGAAATTCATCTTCTCGCGGCGGTTTATGTATTGGCAGGTGTATATGCACAAGACATCCTTCATGTTCGAGAAGCTTTTGGCGCAGGCGTTGAAACGGGCCAAGCGGGTGTATGAACGGGGCGGGCGCCTGTGGTTGGACGGCGATTTGGCTTATTTCTTCGAAGGACGATTTCCGCAAATCACGCCGGACCTGATCGAACGCTTCATGCGGCTGAGCGATGCGGACATTTGGGTGCATTTGAAAAAATGGACCGGAGCGGAGGATTTCGTGTTGGCCTATTTGGCTTCGGCCATAGTGTACAGGCGGCCTTTCCGGGTGGAGATAAGCCGTGATCCTTGGGACCGGGCTTATACGGAAAAAATAAAAGACCGTGTTTACCGTTTATTTAAGGACAAGATCCGGCGGGAGGATTTGCCTTATTTGATATTGGAGGGAAACATGCACAACCGTGCCTACGACAGCGAGCACGAGCCGTTGTGGATATTTACCAAAAACGGCGAATTGAAGGAATTTTCGAGCATGACGGACCATCATTACATAAGGAATTTGTCGGAGGATATTGTCAAGCACTATTTG
>JAADEB010000081.1 GCA_013153655.1 Chlorobiota bacterium | reverse complement strand
TCGAAATAGACCCAAAAGGTTTGCAGTACGAATATAAAAAACAGAACGATAATGGCCGGAATAAAACGGCGCAGAAATTCTTTGAGGATATACCATCGAATGGTGTGTCCGGTTCGGCTCATTATCTAATCGAGTTCGTTGATGAAATAATCGGGATATTTGGATTTGTCGAAGCGGAACATATTGTCGTTTACCGGCATGTTGGGTTTAAACTTCCGGATATAAATGGTAATACGGGTTCCGTTTTGTTGCATAATAATGGCTTTGTAGATATGATGGGTTTTGGCATCGATGCCCAAAAGTACGTATTTAATTTCATTTTCTTTAATGGGAAAAAGTTTTACGTATTGAATGGTTCGTCCGCCGGTTACCTGTTTGATATCCCATTTCATGGTATAGCCTTTTTTGAAGAAATCGAAAAGGCGTGCCGGAGTAAGCTCTTCGGCCTCTTTGTTGGGTACGGAAACATTGATTTCTTGGGTTTCGGGAACGATTACGTAGCGCTTGTGTCCGTCGAAAATGTCGGTGATACCCATGTATTCGGCGCGGTATTTGTTGCCGGCAATGGTGACCCGTCCGTTGGTTTCCTGTTTGACCATGGCGTCGGGGTTGTAGAGTTCGTAGGAAAATTCGGCATAAACGCTTTTGTAGGAATTGAATTTTTCGGAAACTTTTTTAAGCAATTCCACCGCACGCGGATCGCTTTGCGAAGGTCCGGGGCCAATGGACATGATAAGTAAAGCGATGAGGGAGAGGGGAATCAAACGATAAAAATTTTTCATCTTCATTTTTTATTTGTTTTCGAATAACATTATACTTCAATAATCGGGCCAAACCCTAACAACCCAATTCTCTCAAATCGTCGAGCATGGATACGTGTACTTCACGAGGTTTGCTTCCTTTGGCGGGTCCCACGATACCGGCTTGTTGGAGTTGGTCCATGATGCGGCCGGCGCGGTTGTAGCCGATTTGGAGTTTGCGTTGGAGCATGGAGGTGGAACCTTGTTGCGTGCTGACCACGATTTCGGCGGCTTCGCAGAAGAGTTCGTCCCGTTCGTTTTCCGACAGGCCGCCCAGCTCGTTTTCTTCCCGGTCGGGTTCGGGCAACAGCAAGGCCGATGGATAGCCGGGTTGTTCGCCGATGAATTCCACTACGTTTTCCACTTCGTCGGTGTCGATAAAGGCACATTGAAGGCGGGTCAAATCGCTGCCGGAAGTAATCAACATATCGCCGCGTCCGATGAGTTTTTCGGCACCGCTTTGGTCGATGATGGTGCGCGAGTCCACCTTGGCCGTCACACGGAAGGCGATTCGTGTGGGGAAATTGGCTTTGATGGTTCCGGTGATAACGTTTACCGAAGGACGTTGCGTGGCGATAATCAGGTGAATACCTACGGCTCGTGCCATTTGTGCCAATTTGGTGATGGGGATTTCCACCTCTTTGCCCGTGGCCATAATCAGGTCGGCAAATTCGTCGATGACCACGATGATGTAAGGCAAATAGCGATGTCCCTTTTCAGGATTCAGGCGGCGAGCCTTGAAACGGTCGTTGTATTCCTTGAACTTGCGCACATTGGCCGATTTGAGCAATTCGTAGCGCATGTACATTTCTTTCAACACCGAGTTGAGCACGTCCTTGGCGTTTTCCACCTCGTTGACGATGGCTTCCTCTGCGTCGGGTAATTTGGCCAGAAAATGTTTTTCGATTTTGTTATAAAGCGATAACTCCACCTTTTTGGGGTCGATCATGACGAATTTGATCTCCGAAGGGTGTTTTTTGAAGAGCAATGAGTTGATGATCACGTTCAAACCTACGGACTTCCCTTGTCCGGTGGCGCCGGCCATGAGTACGTGCGGTGCTTTGGCCAGGTCGAATACGAAAGTGCTGTTGTCGATGGTTTTGCCCAAGGCAATGGGCAGGGCCATTTTGTTGTCGCGGAACTTTTGGGATTTCAACACATCTTTGAGCGGTACGATAAGGGGATTTTTGTTGGGGACTTCGATACCCACGGTACCGCGTCCGGGCATGGGTGCGATAATGCGGATGCCTTCGGCTTGCAGGTTCATGGCCAGGTCGTCTTCGCGGGCTTTGATTTTGCTGATGGGAATACCGCGTGCGGGAACCACTTCGTAGAGGGTAACGGTGGGTCCGATGGTGACACTTTTGACCTTGACCTTGACTTTGAAATCTTCCAGGGTTTGGACGATGATATCGCGTTTTTCGTAAACTTCCTCTTTGTTGATGACGATTTCGGTGTCGTCGTAATCTTTGAGCAAATCGAGGGTGGGGTAGCGATAATCGTGCAGGTCGAGGGTGGGGTCGAATTCGCCTTGTTGTTCCACCAGGGTGGCGGCATCTATGGTGGCATCGCCTTGGCCCACTTGAATTTCGGGAATGGGATCTTCCTCGGGTTCCGGGGCGGAGGTGGGTTCCTCGGCTTCCCGGAAAAAACTTTCCTCTTCATCTCCGGCCGTAGTTTCTTCCTCTTCATCCGGCAGAATGATATGGGTGCTTTTGTCCGGTAGTGTTTCATCGGTACCGGTTTCCGGGCCGGAATCTTTCGGTTCTTTTTTTCTGTTTTTAAAGGAAAAAGGCATTTTGACCCGGGGTTTTACCGATGCGGCTTTTTTGATTTGTTCCGGTTCCCATTTGAACAGGTAAATAAGCCAGAGGACGAGCGCCAGGAACCACAGGATATAGGCGCCCACCCGGCCCGTATAGTGTTGCAACCAGGCGGCCATTTGATAGCCTGCCAATCCGCCGGCCAAAGGTTTGAAAGGCAGCAACAAAGCCAGTCCCACCGAAGCCAGAAGCATATAGACGATAAAATGAAAAAGGCTCCGTCCGTAAGGTTTCAAAGGCTTTTTATGAAACCAATACCATCCGCCCAGGAATACGGCCGCCGGCAAAAACAGCGAAGCCCAACCGGGTCCGCGAAAAACGCTCAGGTCGCCCCACCAATTACCCAGCTTTCCCAACCAGTTTTTGACCGGTTCGGCGGAGCGCTGCCAGTCCACCTCCGATTGGTCGGCATGCCAATAGAGCATGTAGGAGAATTGCGCCAAAAACATCATAACGCCGGTGGCCATCAACAGGATGGAAAGGATACTGCGCCAATGAGCGCGGGAGGTCTTGCCGGGTGAGGATGAGGTTTTCTTCTTTTTTCGAGCCATGGACGGAAGCGGAAGTTTAGGCGGTTAGCGATTCTTTTCGGAAATTCAAATTTACGAAAAAACTTTTTGTTGAACCGGGCAATCGTTGAATGCTGTTAAATCGTTAAATCGGGCAATCGTTAAATCGAGTGACGGATGACGGGTGACGGATGACCGGTGAAGTCATTGCGAACGGAACGAAGTGAAGTGAAGCAATCTCCTTCTGTGGAACTCGATTTATTCAATGAACAATGAACAATGAAAAAATTAAAACCCAAATCCTAAGTCCCAAGTCCCAAATCCGGGAAGAAGGAGATTGACGGATGACCGGTGACCGGTGGGTTTTCGGGAATCGTGGCACGGAGAACGGGGAACGTGGTATTTCTGTTAAATCGTGCAATCGTTAAATCGTTAAATCGTTAAATCGAGAGGGGCTGATTAGCAAAGCTGAGCGAAGCAAAGTCCCAGTGGGACGCATTGGTGGTAGCAATATGGAAATGCTATATTCCGCTAAGTCCCGTTAGGGACGCAGTGTTGGTAGCCGGTGTGATAACGCCGGGTAAATGAATCAAAACAAAGGACGAGGGTTTTGGCGGGATTTTTGGTAAAAATCATGCCAAAACCCGTGTTTAATCATGCCACACGAGGGACCCGTGCGTCAGCGGGTATTTTTTGGGAAACATGGCATGGGACACGGGAAACGTGGTTTTTTGGATGCAGGTGG
>JAADEB010000126.1 GCA_013153655.1 Chlorobiota bacterium | reverse complement strand
GGGAAGTGGATATTACCATTTTTCATCAAAAAGACACCTTGTATTTCGAACATCCCGATTTCGAGCCGTTGCGGCTGACCAAGCAACAAATTATTGCCAACAAATACCGCGTGGAACTCCACCGGAACCTTTCGGTGCTCAATACGGTGGTGCTCAGTGTTTCGCGTAATGCGCGGCGCAAGGCCGATATCCCGCGCGAAGTACAGATTTTCGATGCCTCGCAAGTGGAGGAATTGACCGTTTCCGCCACGCCGGATTTGTTGTTGATGAGTCCCGGTGTATCGGTACAGCGCACCCAGGGAGGAGGCGGAAGTCCGGTAATACGCGGATTGGAGGCCAATCGCATCCTGCTGGTGGTGGACGGTGTTAGGATGAATAATGCCATCTATCATGCCGGTCATATGCACCATAGCATCACCGTGGAACCGGCCATCCTGGAACGGGTGGAAATCATTTCGGGTCCTTCGGCCATCTACGGGTCGGATGCTTTGGGGGGAGTGATTCATTTTATCACGCAAACCCCCGTGGTCAACAGCCGCAAGAAATTCAAAGGCGGTTTTGCCGGCCGTTTTGCCACGGCCAATCGTGAAACCAGTTTCAACCTCAATTGGACTTACAGCGCTCGCCATTGGGCATCGCTCACATCGGTGACCTATTCCGATTTCGGCGACATACGAATGGGAACCCTGCGTTTGCACGGATACGACGATTGGGGCGTGGTTCGCGAATATTCCGATAACAACGACACCCGTTACGATTCGCTCCCCGTCCCAAACAAAGATTTGAGCATCCAACCCAATACCGGTTTCAAACAATACGATTTTTTCAACAAAACCGTCATCAACGCTTGCTCCGACGCCAAGCTTATCCTCAATACCCAATTTCATACCACTTCGGACATTCCGCGTTTCGACAAGTTGACCGAATACAAAAACGGCAAACTGAAATATGCCGAATGGCGCTACGGACCCATGCAACGTTTTCTTTTTTCGCCTCAATGGGAATGGGATGCCGGCAGGAAATGGATTAACAAACTCAAAATTATTCCCGCCTACCAAAACATGCGGGAAAGCCGGATTGTCCGGCGTTTCGGTTCCTTGATCCGGCATTATCAGAAGGAAAATTTGCATGTGGTTTCCCTTAATGCCGATGCCGAGGCTTCGTTTCCCCGCCAATGCCGCCTCAACTACGGTGTGGAATTGATGTACAACCGCCTGGAATCGCGCGCTTACGGAAAAAAATTAATCGTTTCGGATCACCGTGTAACCGGCCTCGAAGGCGATTATTACGTACCCACCCGTTATCCCAACGATCGTGCTCGCTACTACGATTTGGCATTCTACACCGATTTTCGCAAGCGTTTCAACCGGCTTCATTTTATGGAATTGGGCCTGCGCTTTACGCAAACCTATTTGGATGCGGCCTGGAAAGATCTTCAATGGACATCTAATCCTTTCGGTGAAGTAAATATGGGTAATTTCGCCTTTACCCCCATGGTTTCCTATATTTTCTCACCTGAACACTGGAAATTCAGCGTCAATTTGGGTTCCGGTTTCCGTTCGCCTAACATCGACGATATCGGTAAAATCCGTGAAAAAAACGGCAAACTCCTGGTTCCCAACCCGGATTTGAAACCCGAATATTCCTACTACGGCGAAGTGGGGGTGGCCAAGGATTTTCCCGCAACGGGATTGCATCTTCATGCCTTTGCTTTTCATAACATTTTGCATCATTATATCGACCGGCAACCATATAGCCTGGGCGGACAAACCCATTTGGTGTACAACGGCGACACCGTGGCGCTTTATGCCAATGTCAATAACGGAAATGCGCGCATATACGGTCTGGATTTTCTGGCGGATTGGCAACTTACCCCGCGCCTCAAATGGCATGCCGACCTGAGCTGGATCAAAGGCCGTAAAGACAACGGCCAACCCATGCCGTCCATTCCTCCGCTCAAAATTTATTCCTTTGTGCAAGTCAACAGCGATTATTTCGATTTTATCCTCTCGGGTTTGTATTATGCGCGAAAACCTTTGGATGAGTACGACATCACCGGCGGAATGGACAATCTGGAACAAACCCCGTTGGACCCGGTCACGGGTGAATATACGGGCTATCCTTCATGGTATATTGTCAATTTTTATTTTAAATTCAACCTGACCCACACGCTTACCTTGAACCTGGGAGTGGAAAATATTTTCGACGTCCACTACAAACGATTTGCTTCGGCCGTAAGCGAACCGGGCAGGAACTTTAAAATCCAAATCGTAGGAAAATTCTAATAAAATACCTTAGTTATGCAACCCAAAACCTTAGGCGAATTTGTCATCGAAAAACAACACGAATTCCCTTACTCCACCGGGGAGCTATCCAATTTGCTCAATTCCATCCGCTTGGCGGCCAAGGTGGTGAATCATTATGTCAACAAAGCCGGTCTTACGGATATCCTGGGCGCCACGGGTATCAGCAACGTACAGGCCGAGGAACAACAAAAACTCGATGCACTGGCCAACAAACTCTTTATCGATGCCTTGATCAATCGCGAAATCGTTTGCGGCATTGCTTCCGAAGAGGAAACCGACTACATCAGTGTTTCGGGTATGAACAAGGACAATACCAACAAGTATGTGGTCCTTATCGATCCGCTTGACGGTTCGTCCAACATCGACGTGAATGTGTCGGTGGGAACCATTTTTTCCATCTACCGGCGCATCAGTCCGGTGGGTACGCCGGTTACTTTGGAAGACTTCCTCCAACCGGGACGCAACCAGGTGGCGGCGGGATATGTGATTTACGGCACTTCCACCATGCTGGTCTATACCACCGGCCATGGGGTCAACGGCTTTACCCTAAACCCGGCTTTGGGGGTGTTTTATCTTTCGCATCCCAACATGAAATATCCGTCCAAAGGAAAAATTTATTCCATCAACGAAGGCAATTACGTACATTTCCCCACCGGCATCAAAAAATACATCAAATATTGTCAGGAAGAAAAGGACGATCGTCCCTGCACATCGCGATATATCGGCTCCTTGGTTTCCGATTTCCACCGCAACATGATCAAGGGCGGCGTGTACCTGTATCCGCCGACGTCCAAACATCCCAACGGCAAGTTGCGCCTCCTCTACGAGTGCAATCCCATGGCCTTTCTGGCCGAACAAGCCGGCGGCAAGGCCTCGGACGGCTACCGTAATATTTTGGATATCAAACCGGAAGAACTCCACCAACGGGTGCCGTTCTACACGGGTACCACGGAAATGGTGGATAAAATCGAGGAATTTATTCAGATTTACGACTAATCCGCATAAAGAAAATCACACCGGCGGGAATGCTTTGAGAGTGGTGAAGAGAAGAAAGTTAAAGTGGTTTTCAAGCAGGGCGGGACGATGCCGGTGTGATTTGTACACTACAATATTAAATCCTTTTCGATGCAAAATCATCAATTTTTAGGGTGATTTTTTTCACCCTTTGGGGTGATTTTTCGGGAAATGGTCAAAAATCTAAGGCATATTTCGTCTGTATTGACGGTTCATATTTAGCGAGCAATCATTAATAATGCTAAATGGAGAACTATCAACCAAGGATTTTTTTGAGTAAGATTTGGAGGTAGTGATTTAGTGGATAGTATGCAATTAACAATAACCAAGCTTGAAGACATAAAATTGTATTGAGGCCTTGAATCCGCGAAAAACAAGAAATGACAAAATCCCAAAAACCAAATCCTAACACCCAAATCCTAACACCTAAATCCCAACACCCGCTTAAAACGGATAATTAATTCCGATTTGCAAGGTGCCTTCGTTGAGTTTGGGTTTTTTCCACCGTTCTCCCGGGGGATAGGCGGGATCATGGATTTTGAAGGCATAATCGAGGCGGAGGGCG
>JAADEB010000008.1 GCA_013153655.1 Chlorobiota bacterium | reverse complement strand
GAGTTTACGACTGAGGAATCTCCTTTTCGGGACACGGGACACGGGAAACGGGGAACGTGTATTTTCGTTGAATCGTTGAAAAGTTGAAGAGTTGAAGAGATTTGTTAAACCGTTGAACTGTTAAATCGTTTTTGGGACAGGTGAGCGGTGACCGGTGTTTCTATTGAAAGGTTGAAGAGATTTTATAGGAGAGCTTTTAGCCGTTGGCCGTTAGCTGTTAGCCTTTCTTCATATTTTAGTAAGTTTTTATTTGAGATTCCTCCCGCCTGAGGCGAACACGGCGTCGTTTATCCTTATTTCGTTGCTCCTCTTTATGAGGGAGACCGGTAACTTGTTATCCGGACGTAGATGGCGCGGCTATCATCGATACACCTGATTTTTTTAAGATTTTATCAAATTCTGTCAAACCGCCTTGGTCATATAAATTTTCTTTGTTACATTTGTTTCAAATCCGGATAACCGGTGAAATAAATGGTAATGAAAACCGTTTTAACCCATATTATTTTAACTTTCTAAAACCCTTATTATGAAAAAATCAAGTTTCAAAATCCTCATGATGGCCATGCTGATGGCCGGATTCGTATTGGCCGTTGGATGTAGCGGCGAAAACAAAGAAAAAAAAGAAGCCGGTGAGGCCGAAAAGGCTTTAACCACCGAACCCGCCGCCGAAAAAGAAGCGGCCAAGGAAGAAGAAGCCGCCGAAAAAGCCGTGTTTACCGAAAAAACCGATGAGTATGCACAAATGGACCTGAACAAGGACGGCAAGGTGACCAAAGACGAATTTGCCAAATATCATGCCGATGTGGAATTTGCCGCCAAGGACAAAAACAAAGACGGTAAAATCACCAAAGACGAATGCGGCCAATTCGATCGCATGAACACCAATGGCGACGATTATTTAACAAAGGAAGAGTTTGTAAAAGGTCATGAAGCACTATTTGGCAAGATGGATGCCGACAAAGATGGTAATGTTACCAAAGAGGAATTTACGACATATGTTGAACAACTCAAAAAGGCACGTGCCGCCAAGGTCAAAGGAAAATGCGGTGCCGGAAAATGTGGTGCCGGAAAATGTGGCGGAGGTAAGTAATTATTTGTAATTTTGGTGTATGACATTACACCGCCGACATATTTCCCGCCGCAGGTTCCTGAAAGGGATCCTGGCGGCGGGTTTGTTTTCGGCTTTTCCGGCCGTGATGACCTGTTGTTCGGAAGCGCCGCGCCATACAAGCCGGCACGGGTTATTGGCCGCCGTGGCCGACACTTTGTTTCCCGGATTTCCGGATATTATGCAAATCCGTTTCCTTTATTATTACGAATGGACCATGAACGATCCCCACTTTGATGCCGATATCAAGGAAATATTGCGCTTGGGATTGGCGGATTTCCGCCGCTATCTGGGGGAGAAGGATTTTGCCGCCATGGCGGCGGACGAACGGGAAAAATTATTGGAAAATTATCTCCGTAAATATGAAGATGCCGGGGCTTGGGCAGGGGGATTATTGCGCTTGATTTGGGAAGCGGCACTCTTGGATCCTTACTACGGTATCAACACGGACGAAGTGGGGTGGAAATGGTTACACCACCGGCCGGGCCGTCCCCGTCCGGCACCGGGCGCCGCCTATGAAGATTTGTTGTCCATGCGGGAGCATTTGGAAATCATCCGTTCGCCCGAAGATTTATAGGATGGTGAAAGCGTCCCAATCCTTACCCACCGGCATTTTACTACGTATTTCGTGCAATTTTTCGATGGTGATGCGGTATTCTTCCACCCTTTCCTGATGGGTTTTGGTGGTAATTTCCACCTGTCCCAAAGGATTGACCACACGCGAATCGCCGCTGAAAAGTTGGTAATGTTTGTCGCGTCCCACCCGGTTGGACCATAGCACATAGGCTTGATTCTCGATGGCGCGGGCACGCAGGAGCGGCAAGTAAATATTCTTGCGTTTTTCGGGCCAATTAGCGCCGTATATTAGGAAATCGTAGGCGTATTGGCCGGTTTGGGAATCGTAGCGGTTTTTGGTCCACACGGGAAAACGAAGGTCGTAGCAGAGATTGAGATTGAAGCGAAAACCTTCGTAACGGACAATCAGCTGGTCGGTTCCCGCCGTAAAGAGATTATCCTCACCGGCGGCCGAAAACAGGTGGCGTTTGTTGTAATAGACATAACTTCCGTCGGGATTAAACCAATAATAACGGTTGTAGAGGAGGCCGTCTTCGCGTGCAAAAAGTCCCACAATGATCACCTTTTGCATTTCGCGGGCTTTGTTTTTAAAGAATGATAATCCCGGCACTTTATCCAATTGTTCCAAAAATCGTTGATTCATGGTAAATCCCGTGGTAAAAGCCTCGGGAAAGATGATCAATTCGGTGGGTGGGGATACTTTTTTGAGCATTTTGTCGGCCAAATCCAGGTTGGCCTCCGGGTTTTCCCAAACGATGTTGGGTTGCATGAGTGCAATGTGTAAGTGGGTTTTCATAGTAGCAAGTGGTTGTTATTCATCCAAAAATAATAAAAAAAAATAAATATTGTCCTATTTTTGTGCAGTATGAACGGAACGGACCATAAAACGGCTCCGGCTTTTGCACCGAAAGGCCGGGTTTTGATCACCGGTGCCACGGGTATGATCGGTGGGCATTTGCTTATGAAATTACACGATTGCGGTTGGCGGATACGCGCACTGTACCGAAGCGAAAAATCGCGAGAGAAAAGCCGTTTGTTGTTACGGCTTTACGAACGTGAGGATATTTGGCCGCATATTGAATGGGTGCCGGGCAATATGGATGAGCCGGAAGAGTGGGCGCATGTGCTGGAGACCACGGATGCGGTGGTGCATGCGGCGGCCAAGGTGTCGTTCCGGGCCAAGGACCGGGAAGAAATGATGGAAACCAATTTCCGCGGCACGGAACGCTTGGTTAATATTTTGTTGGATTATCCTGAAATATATTTATTGCATGTGAGTTCCATAGCCGCTTTGGGCGGCGCCGGTGAAGGCATAAACGAGAAAGCCATCTGGGTACCCGGTGCCAGGCATTCCTACTATGCCGTTAGTAAATATTTGGCCGAAATGGAAGTTTGGCGCGGTATTCAGGAAGGTTTGCGTGCCGGTATGGTGAATCCTGCGGTGGTGGTGGGTCCTCCCGCTGACGGATGCCGTTGGGAAAACGGTTTCGGCAAGTTGGTGCGCGACTTGGATTCGGGTAAAATGCGCTACACTTTTCCCGGCGTAACGGCTTATGTGGACATAAATGATGTAACGGAAATTACGGCCAAAATGTTGGATGAGCGGGTGAGTGGAGAACGCTTCATAGTGTCGGCCGATAATGTGCCGTTCGACGAAATTTTGGCATGGACGGCCGAAGATTTGGGCAAACCGAAACCCCGGAAAACCGTCTCCAAACGGTGGCTCCGTTGGGGTTTGAAGGCGGTCAATTTTTGGCACAGAATTTCGGGCGGTGGCGGCGCCTACGACCCGGCGGTAGCGGATGCCTTATTTGATAAAGATACTTATGACAACAGCAAGGTTCGTGAACGGTTCCGGTACAAATTCCGGCCCGTTCGCGAAAGTGTACATGAGACAGTGAGACTCTATAAACATATAAAAATGAATATGGTATACCCCCCTAATGAATATTAATGACAGTGTGGAATAATGTAAAACTATATTTTTATGACATTCCGGAAAAATCTGTCACCTGGTGTAAACATTTTTATTCTGATCAAATTTTTAAAAATTGACCAACCGGGAAAATGAATCAAATAATGCATGTGTTCCAATCGTTTATTTTAATTTTTTAAATTCTTGAATTCAATTTATAAATGCAACTTTTAGAGATGAATGTGAACAAAATTTTCAAGACAGAAGAGAGGGAAAAATCCCCCCTTGCTGT
>JAADEB010000072.1 GCA_013153655.1 Chlorobiota bacterium | reverse complement strand
AAACGTGGTTTTTTTGTTGAATAGTTGAACAGTTGAAAAGTTGAATAGATATTATGGGAGAGCTTTTAACCGTTGGCCGTTAGCTGTTAGCTTTTTGGAGATTCCTCACGTTCGTTCGGAATGACAGGGTGTTCGTTCGGGATGGCAACATATGCGCTCATAATCATGTTTCGCCGGCCGTTGGCCGTTTTACGTTTTCCGTGCTACGAACGAGGGAGTTGGCTTCGCTTTGTTCATAATAACGGATTACTACAATAAAAACGATAGCGGGCTAACGGCTAAGGGCTAACAGCCGACAGTTTTTCCGCGCGAGGGGGAGGAGCGATATGAGGCGCAGGCCTTTCCTGTTTTGCGGCGGGGAAACGCCGGCGGACAGCGGGGAGCCGCCGTTTTCCCGCGGGCGGGCGCGCGTGGGGTATAGGCACGGGCAAGCCGTTGGCGCCGCAAAAGGAAAGGACAAGCCGAATACAAGCGTATCACCCGGTCCGCCTTAGGCGGACGCGCCCAAATAAATAAGGATGGAAATATTTAAAATTTCTTGAAAAAAATCCATAATTTTATACGGAAATCAAGGAGATGAGCAACAACGAATTGGATTTGGCCTGGCAATTTGTCAATTACACCGGCCGTCATATTTTCCTGACGGGAAAGGCCGGTACGGGCAAAACCACCTTTCTGCATCGCGTGCGTACCGAAGGACTAAAACGTGCCGTGGTGGCGGCACCCACGGGGGTGGCGGCCGTTAATGCCAAAGGCGTTACCCTTCATTCCCTGTTTCAGTTGCCTTTCGGTGTGATCGATCCCGAACGTATGCCCCGGGAAGGCAAATTTAAGTTCAACAAGGCCAAAATCGAGCTGATACGTTCCATGGATCTCCTGATTATCGATGAAGTGAGCATGGTGCGTGCCGACGTGTTGGATGCCGTGGACCGCGTGTTGCGGCGCTTTCGCCGGGCCGACCGTGTGTTCGGTGGGGTGCAAGTTTTGATGATAGGCGATATGGAACAATTGCCGCCCGTGACTAAGGAGGATGAATGGGAAATTCTTCGCCGTTTTTACGAAACACCTTATTTTTTCAGTAGCAAGGCCTTCCGCGAATCCGGAGCGTTAACCATCGAATTGAAACATATCTACCGGCAGGAAGACGAAACATTTATCCGCCTGCTCAACGAAGTGCGCCAAGGTCGCCTCTCGGACCAAAGCCTTCGCCTGCTCCAAAGCCGCTACCGTCCGGATTTCGAACCCGGCGACGACGAAGGCTACATCCTGCTCACCACCCACAATTACAAGGCCGACCGCCTTAACCGTAAAAAGTTGGAGGCCTTGCCCGGCGATCCGGTAACTTACAGGGCGCAAATCAAAGGGCACTTTCCCGAAAACGCCTATCCGGCCAAGGAAGAATTGGTATTGAAACGCGGGGCCCAAGTCATGTTCCTGAAAAACGACCGCAGCGGACTCAGGCGTTATTACAACGGAAAAATCGGAACCGTGACCGACTTGGACGACGACAGGGTATGGGTGCGTCCCGCCGGCGAAGACCAAATCATCGAGGTGGAGGCCGAAACCTGGGAAAACGTCCGCTACAAAGTGGATGACCGCACCGGCGAAATCCTGGAAAACAAACAAGGCAGTTTCAGCCAAATTCCGCTGCGTTTGGCCTGGGCCATTACCATCCATAAAAGCCAAGGCCTCACCTTCGATAAAGCCATCATCGATGCCGAACTTTCCTTTGCCCACGGTCAGACATATGTGGCCCTTAGTCGTTGTCGCAGTTTGGAAGGATTGGTCCTAAAAACGCCCATCCGTGCCGGAGCCTTCATCCGCGACCGTCAAATCGAAGATTTCGGCCGCCAAATCGCGGCATTTAAACCCGGACCGGAGGAATGGCAGGCTTCGGCACGGGAGTATTTCCTGCAAACGGTGGATCAAATGTTGGACCTCTCGCCGGCGCGACCGCTTATCAACCGGATTTTACAAATCTACCGCAAACATCCCAACAGTATCGAAGGCGAAGTGGAACAAACCTTCGGTCCCATGGTTCCGCAAGTCATAGATCCGCTTACGGAGGTGAAGGATAAATTCCTGGCACAGCTCCGTCGCATGGCCGCTCAAAGCGCCGATATCCAAAAAGACGAAGCCATCCGGGAACGAATCGAAAAGGCCATTGCGTATTTCCGGCAGGAGACGGAGGAAAAATTGGACAAACCTTTCCGTGCCTTTTCCTATACCACCGAAAACAAACAATTGGAAAAAGACCTGGATGCCGTTTTGGAAAAATTGGATCGCTTGTTTTCCGAAAAAATGAGTGTGTTTCAGGCTTTGGACGACGGTTTCAGCCTGGAAAAATACCTCGAAGCCCGTGCGCGCGCCCGTGCGGCCAAACCCGCCAAACGCAAGAAAACCAAGCCCGTATTCAGCGGCCGTCATGCCGACCTGTGTGATTTGTTGCGGAGCTATCGCTGGGAACAAGCCACCGGACAGGACGTGCCGGCTTTTCATATTTTCACTCAAAAAAGCCTCTATGATCTTTGTGAAAAATTACCCGTAACGCCGCGTCAATTGGCCGAAGTGCACGGTTTCGGCCGTGTGCGTATCGAACGCTACGGCGACGATATTACGGATATTATCCGTTCCTATTGCCTGGCCAACGAAATTCCTTTGCCCGAAGATCCTCCTCCCAAGAAGAAAAAACCGGATAAATCCACCTACGAAATCAGTTTGGAATTGTTTCGCCAAGGCAAGCGTATCGAAGAAATTGCCCGCCAACGCGGATTGAAGGACGAAACGGTTTGGCGACATCTGAGCCGGTTTGTACTTTCCGGCCGGTTGCCGGTGGAAGCTTTAATCCCGGAGGAAAGGTTCCGCCATCTCAAAGCCATATGGAACCGTCACCACTTTGAATCTTTATCGGCATTTCGGGAAAAGGCCGGGGAGACATTTTCATGGAATGAATTGCGCCTGGTGCGGGATTTGGCACAAAAAGAGCGGGACGTATAAAAATCCCGCTTGTTTAATGTTTTCAAATAATCTGGCTGTTATTTTTAAACCTTACGTTCCAATTCCTTCATCACGTCCACCAGCACTTGCACGCTTTCGAGCGGCAAGGCGTTGTAGAGCGAAGCGCGATAACCGCCCACGCTGCGGTGACCTTTGAGGCCCACGATGCCGGCTTCTTTCCACATGGCGTCGAAGCGGTCCTTTAAGGCCGGGTCGGTCAGGTCGAAGGTAACGTTCATCATACTGCGGTCTTCCTTGCGCACGAAGGGGTGGAAGAGGGGATTGCGGTCCAGTTCGTTGTAGAGGAGTGCGCTTTTTTGGCGGTTGCGTTCTTCCATGGCACCAATACCGCCCTTGTCCTTCACCCATTGCATGGTGAGCATGGACACATAGACGGCAAACACCGGCGGCGTGTTGAACATACTGCCCTTGTTGATATGCGTCATGTAGTCCATCATGGTGGGGATGGTACGGCCCGTCTTGCCCAGCAGGGATTGGCGGACGGCCACCATAACCGTACCGGCGGGACCCATGTTTTTCTGCGCGCCGGCATAGATGAGTCCGAAGCGGTTAAAGTCCATTTCGCGGCTGAAAATATCGGAGCTCATGTCGGCTACCAGCGGAACGGGACTGTCGGGAATCCGGTGCATTTGGGTGCCGTAGATGGTGTTGTTGGTGGTGATGTGGAAATAATCCGCATCGGCGGGAATGGTGTAGTCTTTGGGAATGTAGCGGTATTGCTCGTCCTTGGAAGAGGCCACCGTGACGGATTCTCCGAAATAGACGGCTTCTTTGGCGGCTTTGGATGCCCAGGTACCGGTGTCGAGGTAGGCGGCTTTGGTGCGCATTAGGTTATAAGGAATTTGCAGGAATTGCATGCTGGCGCCGCCTTGCAGGAAGAGCACTTGAAAATCGTCGTCCAGGCCCAAGAGTTCCTTCACCAAGG
>JAADEB010000026.1 GCA_013153655.1 Chlorobiota bacterium | reverse complement strand
CGTTTCTTTTTATTCTTTCTAATGAAATCGCTTATAGCCTTTTTTTCTTTTTCGGTTAAAGGCTGTTCTTGATTGCCAATAAAATCTACGTCTAGTTCATTACAATAGGTTTGAATAATATTTGTTCATCAAATTTAATGCTGCTTTTGCATCAATCATCATCAACCTACCCCCTATATGAATGGCTCCCAAACTTTGGATATAATGATCGATTAATTGCATTTTGGAAATAAATGCCACGTTTCCGCCGTGTCCAAGCTGAAATGATCATTTACAAGCAAATGTCACTAAATTTCCCGGAACGCCGGCATACATTTTATTTTTTCCCTTATTAAAGGGGGCGCTTTCTAGAAGATGCATAAATACGTGGTCGGATTTTACTTCCAAACTAATCAGTCCTTGGATAACATCCGGATTATTGACAATGGTCAATTTATACACTTCTCTTTCGGGATATTTAAGTTCTTGTTTCCAATTAAACAACTATTTGTTCTTCTTTGTAATAGTTTTCAAATCTTTCTTTGTTACTCGTGCAATTTCAGTTTGAAAACTATCTCCCGTAACAACATTCCTAATGGAATTTGTCAATTCGTCAATGATAAAATCTAACCCGGTATTTTCACTTTCTTTCATACTCCGGATTAACAAAAAATTCGTTTATTATGCTATTGTATACCGGAACGATTTAAAACATATACCGTATGTAGCCTTCCGTGAGTTCGGGAGCTTGGACATCGCGATTGAAGCGGGTGGAACGGGCATAGCTGAGTGCGGCATCGATCAGACATCCGTAAGAAGCGGTTGAATTTTCGGGGTCGAATTCGGCTTTCACCACGTGACCGTCCCTGTCCACCGTCACTTTTACGCTTATCCAGCCATGCATATAGTCCGGACAGGTGTAAATGGGATTTTTGAGGTAAACCTTATGCCGGCCGGGCACAAAATAGCGTATACGGCTATCGCCTGTATAACTCTTTTTGTCCTTCAAAACTTTTTGTGGCGAAGCAGGCGGGCGGGTTTCCACCGTAGCGGGTTTAAGGTCTTCGGCCGGTGTGGTTTGAGGCGGAGGGGTTTCTTCGGAACCGTCTTCCCTGTTTTCGGAAAAAGATTCCGTTTCGGATGCTTCCTTCTGCCAATCATTGGCCGCCATGGAGGAGAGATGGCGCGAGGTATTGAGGTATTCCGAAATATCGGGGATTCTTATTTTTTCGGGTTTTTCTAATTGCGAAAAATCGAAATCATCGGGAATAAAATTGATTTCCATCCTTTTCTCCTCCGGCGGTTCGGGAAATTGCCAATGGTAAAGCCAGAAAATAACAATTAATTCCACCACCATGGCGGCCAGCAAAGCACGGCGTTTGTGCCGGGAATCATCTGTTCCCACGGGGCCGGATATGTGGGGAAAAGCCATAAGAAATCAGGAATTTTGTTGAAACCATTCATCCATACTTTGCGCATCGCCGATATGGAAATCACCGGAGCGCGTACGCCGCAGGGATGCCAAATAGGCCCCGCATCCCAACTTTTGTCCCAAATCATGAGCAAGGGTACGGATATAGGTTCCTTTGCTCACATGCGCCTTAAATTCCAGTTCGGGCGGATGTATCCGCAATGGTTCGAATTTAAAAACACGGATTTTACGTGCCTTGATTTCCTTTACTTCCTCGCCCCGGCGGGCTTTTTCATAGAGCCGTTCCCCACCCTTCCGGACGGCGGAATAAACAGGCGGCAATTGCTCCTGCTCGCCTTCCATGGATTGCATGGCTTGGCGAATAGCTTCTTCGGTCAAATGATCGACGGGTTTGAAATCCTGCGGCTCGGTTTCCAAATCATATGAGGGTGTAACGGCTCCCAGGCGGATGATGCCTTCGTATTCCTTGTCATCGGCTTGAATGGAAGCCAATTTCTTGGTAGCCGGTCCCACGGCCACTATCAGCAATCCGGTGGCCAATGGATCCAAAGTACCGCCATGACCCACTTTGATATTTTTTCGGTCGAAACGTTTGCGCAACACCGAACGTATGCGCGACACCACATCAAAGGATGTCCATCCCAAAGGCTTGTCGATCAATATGAAAGCACCCCGCTTTAAATCCTCGTCCGATATTTTCCCCTTCACGACGGGTAGGTCCCTTAGCATTTTCAAATATTTTTAAATCAACGAAAATAAATCCACAAAAGTATGATCAAACCCAAAATAATCCGGTAAATCCCGAAGGGTTTGAAGCCTTTGCGCGTAACGTATTCGATAAAAGCTTTGATGGCCAACATGGCCACCACAAATGCCACCGCATTGCCCAACAAAATCAATTGCCAGCCATGAGCATCCAATTCCATACCGGCCCGGTAATAGTCCCAAAGCTTTTTGGCCGTGGCTCCCAACATGGTGGGTACGGCAAGAAAAAAGGAAAATTCCACCGCCGTTTTGCGGCTCAGTTTCTGCATCATTCCTCCCACGATGGTGGCTCCGCTACGCGAAACCCCGGGTATCATGGCCAAGGTCTGAAAAAAACCTATGATCAAAGCCTTGCGGTACGTAATTTTGTCGTCATGGTAATGCCCCCACCATTCGTCGGCTTTCAAAAGGATTAGACCTCCCAATATCAAACTGACGGCCACCACCAGGGAACTGCCCAGCAACCGGTCGATCACATCGTTGAAAAGCAAACCCAAAACCACCGCAGGCATGAAGGCTACCAAAAGTTTGTAATAGAAATCCAAGGACATGAAAAAGCGTTTCCAGTACAAAACCACCACGGCCAAAATGGCCCCCAACTGAATCACTACGATGTAGAGCTTGGTAAAATCACTGTCCTGAATACCCAGCCAATCGGCCACCAAAATCATGTGACCCGTGGACGAAATGGGTAAAAATTCCGTCAAACCTTCCACAACGGCCAATACCAACGCCTGAAACCAATTCATAGGTTATTTTTTAGCGGGACGGCGCATAATGGCGTAAATTTCCGTCAAAAAACCCAACCAAACCAAGGCCGGTGCCAAACGAATCCGACGGAAACTAAAAATACTTTCATCGAATTTATGCGGTCCCATATCGCCACCTCCGGCCATTAAGGCAAAACCCAAAATAATGAGTGCCAATCCTATCAAAAACCATTTATAATTTTCTTTGCCGAATAGCGGGGTGTAAGCCGGCTGCTGTACTTTCTTGGCCATTGTTTTTTTTTCAAAAATAAGATATTTTGATGAACCCGGAAAAACGATTTGCATAGCCTGTTCGCCGTACCGGAGCTTTTTTACTAGCTTTGATAGAAACAATAGTGGTTCGATGTCTCAAATAATCCCTATCTTCAAACGATAGAAGTTATAATCTTTTGGTGATTTTATTTGTTATCGATAATTGTCCGTTTCCAGGAAAATATGTTTGATATCCGGATTGGTTTCCACGATTTTTTGCTTGATTTCCGCGATCAGAGGTTCCAATTCGCCTATACGCAGATTGTCGCGAAAATTAAGTTGTGCCCCCAACATAATATCATTGGGGCCCATGTGCATGGTTTTGATATTCCCGAAAGCTTCTATTTGGGGATATTGACGCAGAATGGCTTCAATTTCCGCTATTTCGCGGTCATCCGCCGCCTCGCCGATGAGCAAATGTTTGGTTTCGCGTGCCATAAAATAGGCCACGTAACTCAAAAGCAGACCGATACACACGGAAGCCCAGCCGTCGAATACGGGATTGCGAAAATAATAGGTTAGGCTCACCCCCACCAAAGCGATTAACAGACCGATTACGGCGGCTCCGTTTTCCACAATCACGGCAATGGACACCGCATCCTTCGATCGGCGCAAGGCATCAATAAAACCTTCCGGATGGGTTTTACGAAATTCCTTCCAGCCCACCCACAAGCTGATGCCTTCAAAGAGCAATGAACCGGCCAATACACCATAATTCCACCACATCATACGCGGCGACAAATCCACTTCGCCTTCGTGGTGCATCAAATGTTTGATTCCTTCGTACAAGGCCACGCCACCCCCCAAAGCAAAAATCATAATGGCCACTACAAAACTCCAAAAATACAGTTCCTTTCCGTGGCCGAAAGGATGCTGTTTGTCGGCCGCCGCTTGGCTTTGTTTCAAACCGAAAAGCAAAAGCATGCCGTTGGTGGTATCGATAAGCGAATGAATACCCTCGGAAAGCATGGCCGAACTACCCGTAAAAAACGAGGCGATAAATTTCATCACGGCTATTCCCAAATTTGCCGCCATGGACGCAAAAACCGCCAGTTTGGAACCTCCTGCTGCCATAATCCTCTTTTTTTTTTTATGCGAATATATAAAAAAACCGCCTCCCTAAACCGGAAGGCGGAAAGGAGAAACCTTTTTTGAACCCTAACCAGATGTGTTTTATTACATGAAACGATAGCCGAGAATGAGACTAAACAGGGAGGTTTTGGTAGCCACATCATTATCCAAAGAAATATCGCTCACACCGGTGGTATAGTACAATCCTCCTTCAAATTGACCGAAACTGAGACCGGCACCGAAGCGAAGTCCCATATTCAAGGGCTTAAACTGAACTTTGTCCGAATTATTATTATCATACGTACCGGTGAAAATAATATCGGCACTATCCGAATCGCCATCATATGAGGCAACAGCCTTGCCGCCCAAACCCATACCAATGGAAAGACCTCCTATGGCAAATCCTCGAATATTGTCGGAAAGATCAAAACCGTATTTAAACATAAAAGGAATGTCAATATAATTCATGGTCATGGTAAGGCTTAATCCATCTTCACTATATTTACCTCCATACTGACTGAACGCCAATCCTCCATGGAGATACATGTTTTCACCTACTTCATATTCATAATTGACACCGGCATAAAAACCCATATGGCTTTTGAATTTCATGGTGATACTACCGGACTCGTATTTCATAGAACCGAAATTCAATCCGGCTTCCACACCGAATCCTTGCGCATGCATACCCGCCCATGCAAAGGCGATAACAAACAGAGCTACAATTTTTTTCATAACAATAATTTTTTTGGTTATTCTTACGCAAATATATAACAAAGATTTTCCCTTTATCAAAATCAAATGAAATTTATATTATATTGGATGAAATTTGCATTAAATCAAATGAAAATCGGAATTTTTATTCGGAAATTCAGATCAATTTTTTTTTCACCAATCTCATTAATTTTCAACTAAAACAGTAATTCGCCTTTTGAATAATCTCGAATTTTAACCTTTCTCGTTACTTTTTCTTTACATTAATAATAAATCCCGTCTCAAAGCCATTAGAAGAAGGAACCAGATCAACATAGCCCCCAAACTTCCGCCTTGGGCCGCCAATCCTCCCCTGTGTTCATAGATTTTAAAAGTAAGCAATTCGGTGAGTCCCGTCAGCAAAATCACATTGCCGAAATGTCCTTCCCCGGTTAAATAACGCCAAGCGGATGCCGGCATCCCCGTATATTTCATGTAAAGCCACAAAACGATGCCCATCAATAAAAATTGAAGCGCAAAGGCTATCCAAAAATTTTTTGTCCGGATCATGGCATTACAAATTCCATTTTCGCAAGCGTTCCAACAAAGGATAGTGTGTCAAGTCAACCGTGATGGGCACTACCGACACATATCCGTGTTTCAAGGCATATTCGTCCGTATCGGTTCCTTTGTCCATGTTGATAAATTCACCGGTAAGCCAGTAATATTCCCGTCCGTGGGGATTGATACGCTTGTCGTAATTTTCTTCCCAGCGCGCCCGTGCTTGGCGACCGAAACGAATTCCCCGGATTTCATCCAAAGGCAGGTAAGGAATATTCACATTCAGGATAAAAGGTTCGGGCAAGGTTTCCTTGGCTTCCAACACGCGACCTGCGATTTTTTTCACATAATGACGCGCCGCCGTAAAATCCGCATCCCATTTGTAGGTGGTCAGCGAAAAACCGATGGACGGAATGCCTTCCAATCCGCCTTCCACCGCCGCCGACATGGTGCCGCTGTAAATCACGTTGATCGAGGAATTGGACCCGTGATTGATGCCCGATACCAATAAGTCCGGCTTACGGTCCAGAATTTGGTCCAAGGCCAATTTGACGCAATCCACCGGCGTTCCGTTGGTTTTATATTCCGTCTGCGGACCGTCGTCCATCTGCACACGGTCCAGAAAAAGAGTATTGTTGATGGTAATGGCGTGCCCTTGTCCCGACATGGCGCCTTCCGGTGCCACCACCACTACCTCGCCGAATCCGTTCATCACATCGATTAAATGCCTAATGCCGGGCGCCGAAATCCCGTCGTCGTTGGTTACCAATATTAAAGGTCTATTCTTACTCATGCTACTTAATTTCGTGCAAATTTACACCAATTCCCTACATTTCTACGGTTTAACTATGCGAATATGTTTCCCGGAAAAATATCCGAAAAAAACAAGTTATCATATCCTTTTAATCCTGAATAATATAAAGATGCGGTTCCTTGCGGTTGTATTCCGGTTGTAAATTGGTATGAAAAATACCGAATTCCTCGCGCAATATACGCTCAACTTCTTCGGCAATGCGGTCGAATTCCGAGATCTTGATATCATCGGCAAAAAGAATATGCGCTTCGAAATGAATTTCATTTTCGTTCAATTGCCAAATATGGATATGATGGATATTTTTGATTTGCGGAATACGGCTAAGTCGGCGGTTAATTTCATTGATTTTGATTTCCTTGGGGGCAAATTGCATCAAAATTTCAAAGGCTTCCCACCATAGGTTTACACCCAAATAAGTCAGATACAAGGCAATCCCTATTCCCAAAACGGCATCCGTGTAATAAATTCCATAAAATTTCATCAATAAACCGCCAAGCAATACCGCCACGGAGGTAAGCATGTCGGAAAACAGGTGCCAATAAGCCGCCTTCATGTTCAGATTGTGCTTGGAGGACGAATGCAACAGCCAAACACTCAATCCATTGGCCAAAACCGAAAAAGCGGCTAAATAGATCACGGCATCCGGTTTGACAGGTTCGGGATGCAACAAACGCATAATCGATTCGTAAATCAGAAACAAAGCCACCACCACCAATGTGGCCGCATTGATAAAAGCCGCCACAATTTCGGCCCGTTTGTATCCGTAAGTTTGGCGGATATTTTGCTTGCGCGAACGGGCCGTCCGGTGCGCCACCCAAGCTATGATCAGGGACAAAACATCCGAAAAATTATGTGCCGCATCAGAAAGCAAGGCCACACTCCCCGACCAAATGCCTCCTATCAATTCACCCATCGTAATGGCCACATTAAGGAGAACGGTCCATGTGAGCTTATGACCCGAAACATGATGTCCGTGATGATGACTCATACGGCAAAGGTAAGGATTTGATCCGAACCCGGCGGAAATTTTCTCCCAATTAAAAAATAACAATTCAACAAATCTTCATTGATCAACACGGCTCCTCATTGAGGTCATACGACGCATCCGGGAGCACAACACGTTTCCAAATGCTGCAAAAACAATTCATCATTATGTAGGAGAAGCTTAAAGTAAAAATTTCGGATAAAAAAATTATAGATAAAATTCAAAGTACAAGTTTTGCCGGGCGTTTTGAAAATGATTTCACGAATGCCTGGATTGAAAAGAAGAAAATAGTTTCCTCATCATCATATTTCTAATACATAAGATGGTTCGCTTCGACCCAACACCCGGGGAAAGCTTTTCAAATAAAAACCCGCCCTCCGAAAGAGGGCGGGATATAAAAGAATAACGGCATTTTCCACATAAATTAACGCAACACCTTACGGGTAAGGATTTTAGTGTTTTTCAAACGAATCTTAAAGATATAAGTTCCGTGGGCTTGGTTACGCAAATCCACGCGGGCACGGACGGTTTGTTTCCAATGTCCGCTCCAAACGAGTTTTCCGGAAATATCATAGACTTGAATACCCGTAACAGGCAGGTCGCCGGCGTAGAGCGTAAACAAACCTTTGCCGTCGGAATCGATGCGGATGGGCTGCTTGGCCACATCCGCCGCGTCGAGGGCATGGGCGGAGAATACCAGTTCGAAGCGGTCGTTGAAAGTACCTTGACCGGTATGGAACGTGTAGGGACCGGCATCGAGGGCATGGAGGCTTTCATCGTCATGATCGATGAGATAAACGTTTACGCCGGAGAGTGCACCGTCTTTGCGGTTGAGCGAAATGGTATAATTGCCGTCGGCCGGGGCATTAAATCCGAGGGGCACGCGGCGTTCGGAGCCGTCCCAGGCGGAAAGGGCATTAATGGTCCAATTTTGGTCGTTCCAGCGGATATAGAAACGGCCGGTGATATCGTGTGCATCGTAGAGTCGGTCCGTGCCGTCGGTGGCGCCGGGGACAAATCCCACCAAAATTTGAGCAAATTCCCCGCCGGATGCTTTTTGGAAGTCCACCCAAACGGCATCGCGGGTACGGCGATTGAGGAAACCGTCATTGGAAGGCGAACGGTAGGCATTGGAAAAGGTGACTTGAGCGTTTTGAAGGGCTTCGACCATAAAGCCTTGTCCGGAGGCCACATATTGACCGGCTGCGGCTCCGTTTCCGCTACATGCCGCCACACTTCCCGTACGGTTATAGACCGAATATCCGCGCTCCTGATGACGGCCTTGGCTGTCGAGACCGGCACAATTGGTCCAGAGGTAAAGGCTTCCGTTGATAGCGGGATTGTTTTGTACCAATTGGTCGAAATCCAATGCCGAAGGGTAAGGATTACCCAAGAGGTTCCAGTCGTCGCCGCCATCGCCTCCTTGGCCGTTGATATACACCGGTACTTGCATACTTCCGTTGTTGAACGGAATATGGTCTTTACGGAAAACGGCATTCAGGACACCTCCCGTAAATCCGTTAGGAGCCGAAACGGCGTATCCGTGACCGGTACGTAAGGTGTCGGAGGCCTGACGGGCCGTCCAACCCGGGTTGGGATTGGTGTTGGCCACCTGGCGTGTGGCATCGAAAGCATAATAACCCCATGCGCCGGGCACCAGTTCGCCGAAAGTAAATCCGTCCTGCAAAGGCGTGGACCAATAGACATAATCATACTCATTCGCCAAGGAGTCGGAGGTGCGTTTCATGACGAAGATTCCGTTGCCGTCGATGGTTCCCGCGTCGTCGGTTTGAACCAGCGAAGCGTTGTTGCGCACTTCCAGGTAACCGTCGTTGTAGAGGTCCGAGGTCAATTGCATGTAGTGATCACTTCCTATGACCACAGTGTTGCCTTTGCGGTTGGCGGCGCCACAGGCATCCAAATCTTCGCTTTTTTGGTATAATAAATTATCAATATACAAAAACTTGTCGTTCAACTCATTGAGTTCCAATGTGTCGCGACCGAATGTTTTCCATAAGTTTCCGTTCCACTGAACAATACCATTGCAACGGTCATAAACCACAACGCCGTAATCTTCCACTTCGCCGTCGAAATTGGTTTCACAAGCTTCCGGATAAGCATTATATTTTGCGGAAACACGTAAACGTGTAAGGCCAAGTTTCGCATCCTGCGGAACAATAATATCTACGGGGGCATCATTAGTCGGACCATTATCCGTATCCACCGCATAACCCAAATCATAAGTTTCGCCGGGATCATCGAAATCACCGTCTTGATTCCAATCGATGAAGGCTCGCACATATACCCTGTAATTTCCATCTGTATTGACATTTACCGTAATAGGGTAAGTTTCTCCTTTTTTAAGTCCCGTTTTGATTTGAGTATAATCGTTATACGCATAAATTTTACCTCCGGTATTTAACAGTATATCATTGAATTGAACCAAATTGATGGCCGTATCATAATCATAATTACCGTTACTTTGGCAATATACAGTACCGGATGTTTGCCCGGATGCTTCCTGAATAATCACATTATCAATTGCCATATCGGAGAGATAACTATCACCCGTCGCACCGGTAAACCGGATCATTATATTGGCTTGTCCCGCGTATGCGGACAGGTCCACTATGGCCTCATGCCAACTGCTTCCTTGATTTCCATTAACCGACCAAAGCGTGTTACTCCAAGTAGCACCGCCATCCGTAGATACGCTAACGGAAAGGGTACCCATATCATCCCCATTCATATGATAATTAAATCTCAATTCGGGTTGAAGTAAGGAAGAAAAATCAAAAGATGATGTTACAATGGAAGCGGTTTTATTGCTACAACCCGAAGCTTCTAAATAAAGGTATGTTCCATCCCATTCATTAGCGTCATAATAAGGGCCCGTACCGGAAGAAGGCGTGGAATGAGCATATACATCCCAATCGGCGTCGTCACCTTGGACATTTTCCCAACAATCGTCAAGAGCTACGGAACCGTCGGCCGTACAATCGAATCCGGGATTGGATAAGGTCCAACTGTTGAAGTTTTCCAAGTACGGAAAATCGGTAATCAATCCGCAGGAAGTACGAAAACGTACGTTGTCGCCGTAGGAAGTTCCGTAGGCATTGACGGCATAGGCGCGTACGTAGTAGGTGGTGGAAGCGGTCAGGCCGGTGAGGTTGACCGAATAGGTTCCGGTTCCGCTACCCGATTGGGCATGATTGCCGGCCACCGTAGGGTTGGGTGATGTACCCCAGCAAACGCCACGTTCGGTTACGGCCGAACCGTTTTCCGAAACCACTTCACCGCGGGCGGTGGCGGTGGTGGCGCCAATGCTTTGCATGGCAAGGGTGCGAACGGTGGGCGGGCCGGCAGTGGTACCGTCGCCGGTAAGGGCCGGCGTAAGGTAGCAATTATCCGCTTGGGCATATTCATAAACGGCGAAATAGTAGGTGGTTCCGGCTTGTAGTCCGGTTACGGTTACCGAAGTTCCCGTGCCGTTATAGACCACAAAATTTCCCGTACCTATTTCATCTCCGGAACCGAATTGGGCGTCGGCGGCATAGGCCGTTCCGGAAGAAGGATCCGTATTGACGGCCGAGCCTTGACGGGCCACCACCAACACGCGGTCGCCATTGCCACGGGTCCAACTGATATCCATGCTGTTATCGGTTACGGCATCCACCGAAAAACCGGTGGCCTGGGTAGAGGGCGGTTGACAGTTTTCCGGGAATTCAAAGGCAACGATACGTGTTCCATGGGTTGAATTACCCATATATTCCGTCGTAAACCAAAAGGTTTTACCATTGGGATCCACCGACATACCGGCGTAATCGCCCCAACGGTTCGCTCTGGTTTGTGCATTATCCCCGTCCCAAATTAGTGTTTCTTCCACATCCAAAACGCCGTTTGCATTATTGTTCTCTTCACGGGTTTGGCCTATGATACGAATACCCGGATAGGTGTTATTGCCATCGGAAACGGAGTAACCGATGGCTATTTCCTTGCGGGCATTGATGGCGATCCCGGGCAACCAACAAGAGGTGCCGTTGATATCCACTTCTCCACCCTGGCGAATATGCCACCCGTTGCCATTGTTTTGCAATTCATACCAACGAATGGCGCCTTCGGTTTGACTTTGGGCAATGGTATGGGCCACTACAAGACGCTCGTCGCCGTTGAAATTTCTATAAACGGCACGAAACATGAGTACGGTGGAAACGGCATCCAATTTCTGATTGGTTCCCGGTTGCGGAATATTATCCCAACTATCATTAAAATTACCCGTAAAAGCAGGAATATCAATGGTTTGGACACGTTGAAATGTGGAATTCTGCGGATTTTGCCAATCGGCTTGAAGGGTGTAAAGCCACAATTGATCGGCCGGGTTGTTTTGATCGTCGTCCACTACGGTGATAAATTGACCCGGTGTTCCGTTAGGGGCCCAGGGGCCGTCATTATCAAAAGGCATGATACAGTGAAACCCGTCAAACGTCCCGGGACGATTGGGGTTATCAAAACCTATCATGGCCGGATTTTGATCGCCGCGAATCATGGCTTGGCGGTCGAAAACATAAACATCATTACCGTTTCCGGTGTTGGTGGCCATATAATACCCATCCTCCCAAATTCCGAATTTCATATAATCGGGCGTATCGTCCACATCATAACTCCATGACCACCAGGCTCCCGTGGGATCTGCTGTTTGGGACACGGCAATCAACATGTAATCATTATTTCCACATAAAGAGAACTCGGCATAAAACCATTTATTGGCTTGCTCATCCCAAAGCACAATGGGATCACCGTCGTTGCAATCGGCTCCCGGAAGATTGGGATCGAAAATGGAATTCAAATCCGAAGGACCGGCCACACGGTTTCCGTCCTTATCGTAAATGGCATAGGTGGTATTGACCACTTGGAAATAATAATCCGCATTTACGTCGCCGTTGGCATCGGGCGGATAGTAACCGCTGTTTTGTCCGGCAAAATGGTGGATGATATCCGGCTGAACCGTATTGACTTGGGCCGGACGCGCCTGCATACGATAGGGATCATTACGGTAGATGCTATCGTGGTTGGGAATGGGAAGGCTTTTGTCGATTTCCCGTTCTTCGTGTTTGTTGAGATAAAACTCTTCATTGTCCAAGGAAAAATCCGTTACAATCGGCTTGTCGCGCAACGAAGGTGTAACGGCAAATCCGATGGGATACTTAATCACTTTGGGATGAACCGGTTTTCCGGCTTGCGACCATCCCGTCCATGGGAATAACAATACCCATAATAACAGGTACTTTTTATTCATAACATCCGGTTTAGGGTGAAGGTTAAAAACAAAAGTACGCAAAAACTGATATTTATCAATAAACGTTAAGTTTTCTTAACGCTAAGCATAATAATTTAATAGTATTGCAAAGTTTATTTTAATTTTTTATGCGGTATGGAAGGTAAATCCGTTTCCCATTTGCCGGCCAATTGGCCGCAGGCGGCTTCGATATCGCTTCCCGCGCTGTGGCGTATGGTGGCGGTAATGCCACGGCGAGTCAATTCGTTGCGGTATTTTTCGAACCATTCTTCGTCTGCATTTTGATAAGGGTCGAAGGAATCGGCCGGATTGTAGCGAATCAGGTTTACCTTGGAAGGAATGCGCGAAGCGTAGCGAATCAGGGCACGAATGGCGCCATCGTTGTCGTTGATGCCTTTGAGAATTAAGTACTCGAAGGTGATTTTGCGTCCGGTTTTGCGATACCAGTATTGCAAGGCTTCGGCCAGGGCTTCAAGGCCTCCGGTACGGGCATTAACGGGCATGAGGCGGCTGCGCACTTCGTCTTCTGCCGAGTGAAGCGACACGGCCAAACCCGTTCCCGGATCTTCGTCGGCCAGGCGTTTGATCATCTTCGGGATGCCGGCGGTGGAAATCGTAATTCGTTTGGGCGAAAGACCCAAACCCTTGGGATCGGTCATGATGCGGATGGCCTGCATGACATTGTCATAGTTAAGCAAAGGCTCACCCATTCCCATAAACACGATATTGGTCAAACGGCCATCGAAATTTTCGGCGGCCTGCTCGCGGGCTTGCCACACTTGGTCCACGATTTCGCCGGCGCTCAGGTTGCGCATGCGTTTGAGGCGGGCCGTGGCACAAAAAGTACAATCCAGGCTGCAACCCACTTGCGACGAAACACAAACCGTAAGCCGCTTACCCGAAGGAATCACCACCGATTCCACCACCAAGCCATCGGGCAAACCCACGGCGTTTTTGAGCGTACCGTCGGCGCTGCGGCGGATTTGTTGCAAGCCGGCTTTGGAAATGGAGAAGTTTTCGGCCAGGCGCCGGCGCAAGTCCTTGGGCAGGTTGGTCATCCGGTCGAACGAGTCGGCGTTTTTGTTCCAAAGCCATTCATAGACCTGCTTGGCTCGATAAGGTTTTTCGCCGTTTTGTTCGAACCATTGCGTCAATTCCTCCCGGGAGAGGGAGCGGATATCGGGTTTACGGGTTTGCATATAAAATCAGTCGTCTATTTCTTCGAAATCGGCGTCTTCGATGTTGTCGTGCGGCGGTTTTTTGCGGGTGATATAGGTTTTGCCGGGTTCGGTTTTTTCCTTTTGACCGTAGTAAGGATTATTGAATTGTTCTTCGAAACGTTTTTGGGCCTTTTTCATCATGGAATGAATCCAAATGGGCGCCAAAATACGTCCGATCAATCGAAAAACCAGATATATAATAATAATGTATAACAGGATTCGAATCATAAAAAGCGGTGATTTTCCGTGTTTGTAACAAAGATACGGAAATTATTTTTGTTGGATGAATTTGTTAAATCGTTAAACCTTTAAATCGAATTTTTTGACGGATGACCGGTGCGTCATTGCGAAGCTCCGCCGCTTGGGAATAACCAAAGGAAAGCGGAGCCGCGGCACTCTCTCTCTGCGGGACACGGAGAACGGGAAACGTGGAACGGAAAACGGTTTATTTTTAGTAAAGGAAAGAAGAAATAGAAAGAAGAAATAAAAGAATGAAGGAGTGAATAATGAACAAAGAACAACAAACAATGAACAACTAAACTTTCTGGTTTCATAACTCATTAACTATCAATAAGAAAGAAAAATATAAAGAACAAAAAAAGTTGCATAATTCACCTTAATTGTTTAATTTTGTGGTAGTTAGAAACAAATTCACAAAATCGGGCGAATTATGCAACACGGTAAAATTACAAAAAATATTTAACTTTGAAAATACAAATCTTAACTTCCATACACACTTTTTGGGACATTACCCGGGTATCCTAAGTGAAGTAGATATTATCTTGCTTCATTTTGATATGGATAATCGGCGATTTATTCTTTGTAAATACATTTAATCCTTCGTTTTTTATGATTGATTAAATAGGATATTGTGTTATCAAAAAACGAAAGGGTTAATAGGTCTGCATTTTGATTTATGATGCAAATTTGTGGTGGTCTTAAAAAGAAAAAGTGATGTTTTAATGAATAATGGCAAATATTTTTATCGGCAAACGAATATGTTTTAAGATTTTTTATATCCGACATATAATAAAGGCGGCCGTAAGAGGTCAAATTTATATAGAAAATGGCGGGAAGTGTATCAATCACTTGGCCGTTATATATAATGTGTATATAATTGTTTTGAATAAAATATGAAGCCCTTACAGTTGAACTTTTTATAGATAATTCGTGAATATCCTCCGGACGATTTATTTTTCTTGCCAATGTTTTATCTACAATAGACGAACAATCGGCGCTTATTTCCTTTATTTCAGCGTGTTTATAAGTTTTTTTGGCAAAACTCGATGAAAACAATATCTTGTCGATAAGGCATAATAATTCTTTTATATCCAGGTGATATGTGTCCATTTCCAGTTGTATGCCGCGATTTTTCTTTTTGATCCGGATTATTTTAAACTTTTTAGCATCTTTTTCTTGGTCAAAATTAATAGGCTCCGGATAACTTCCATAATTTATATATAATTCCAGGGTATCTTTATAATGTTTTTCATGAAGCAGTATGTCAGTATATTGTGCGGCGATAAGAGCCGTGTTTATTCCTTCATAAAAATAGGGGGCCTTAATAAATACTTTGACGTGGCCATAAGTTTTTCGAAAGGTTATATCTTCGTGTCCAAAGAGTGAAAAACTTATCAAAAGAGAAAAAGCCCATATTAAATATTTAGAACTGTTATTGTGGTATTTCAGGAATTTCAGGATAATCATCTTTTTCTAAATTTTGTGGTAAAACTTGCGGAGAATAATTAGGAGACACATTGTTAGCCCTTGTTTGGGAACGCGGGCCGGAAGGTATATCGGTGCTTACCGTTTGCACATTTTCGTCATAATTTTTTACTTTTTCATTCATTATAAATTCCAATAATTTTCCATTAGGAGTGCTTACAAACATATATACTTCTTTGGTTCGATTGTTTTCAAACCATTCTTTGGCAGCTTGACTAAAATCTTCCCGCGAAGGCCAATTATCTCCGGTAGTTTCATTAAAGGTTCCATCTTCATTTTTGAGTTCATTATTACTATCCGAACCATGTGTATGAACGTCGCCTACTCTTTCTGCATTTTCTGGCATATCATTAGACTGACTTGTATCTACAAACCATGATGCACCCATGACAGGGGTGGTATATGAATAATATCTATCACCTTCCGGTGTATTAACCATATATATTTGAGCACCAATTTCAGCATCGGCTCGAATGGATAGGCCATTATATTCTTTGGCAAAATTTGTAGCTGCTTCCCTTGGATCTTTATATTCTTTGTGAGGTTCAAGACCTTCTAATTCTCTGGCATCAATTATTCTATTACCACTAAAAGCATATAATGTCCAAAACGGATACTTCTCCGCCAAAGGATCCACACTCATAAACCGCCCTATGGCGTAATCATAGTTGCGGTATTTGAAGCTGTCCCAGCTTAAATTCATGTGATTTCCTTATTGTTTTCTCTTCTCTCTGATTATACCGAAAATGCTGCAAAATATGCATATCAATCCCATATACATTAAAGTTCTGTATATGTTAATATAAAATTTAAAGCGTTTTTCAAGAGCTAGAAGTTCTTTATTTTCACCATAAATTATTTTAGGTTCTTCAATTTCATATTTTAATGTAATACTTAGATCCAGACCATGAACAAAAGAAAATATCATGATTGATATGGATAAAAGTAATAGAATAATCAATATATGAATTTTTTTAATTTTCATCTCTTTTAAATTCTTCCGTTACATTTATAATCCCGGAATTAGGATCTCCGGTGGCTTCATCTAATTGTTTTTTCAAACCGGAAGGACTATTAGCATCCAATGTTTTATTTTGAGTGTATTTTAAATATATAGGTTTTGGACCAAAAAATTTTATTTCCTTAAATTCAAGAGTATATGAAATTGGACCTTCGTTAGCTTCTTCTAATGCTTTAAGGGATTTAGTTGTACAATTATTATCAAGTAAATTGTATGTATCAATTACTCTTGCATTAGGCTTATTTGCATAACGGCCGGTTTTGGGAGTTTGGTTGCTTGAATTAAATTCTTCTTCAAACTTTTCTTCTACCTTATCTTCATCTACATTTTCCAATTCATATACACTGGCTCCTAAATCATTTACATAATGGTCGATAAATGCTTCTGCTTCTGCACCTTCTAATTTTATTAAGACCCCTTCTCCTTCAATATTTGTAGTATTAAGAGAACCCTTATCCTTTTCAAGTTCACCATAACGTCCATAAGTATAAACTTTTAAATCATCTCCACTTCCTACTGCAACAAATGTATGACCCGGGTTTAATTTTGTATATTCGCCTTCTTCAACAATGACCCTCGCCTCCAATCCTTCTAACTCTCTTGCATCAATCACCCTATTTTCACTAAAATTATACACCCCGTTATAAGGATACTTCTCCGCCAGCGGATCCACGCTCATAAACCGGCCGATGGCGTAATCGTAATTGTAGTATCTTAAAATATTTGGTTTCAAAACAAGAATATTTGCTTAAACGATTTTTCTTATTTTTATGTCATTCCACTCTATAAGGGAGATCATATACAAGATTAAAATGATGTTTATTATAAGTATGACTATTAGAAAATTTTTGTTGCTCATTTTATTGATTTTAAGATATGCCCCAATTCCT
>JAADEB010000102.1 GCA_013153655.1 Chlorobiota bacterium | reverse complement strand
TTTCCACTTCGGAGAGTTCGGTGGCGGAAACCGACAACAGGAAGGTTCCCAGGAATTGGTTGTTTTGGCGAATAAGCACGGGGATTTCCTTTTTCTCATAGCCGATAAAATCCAGGACCATTCGGTAGCGACCGGGCGGAAGGCTGAGTTCGAAATAGCCTTTGGCATCCGTGACGGCACCGTTCACCACTTGGTTTTTGTCGTTATAAAATCCCACGGCACACGACTCCAAAGGCTTGTGGCTCAGGCTGTCCAACACGCGGCCCGAAACGAACAATTCCTGCTGGGCATGCAGCGGAAGAACAAACAGGAGGACAAGGACGAAACGGTATGCGCTAACGAACGGGGAGAAATATGCGGTTTTCATAGGGTTGGTTTTTCATCGGGTTCCGTATAAAGGACACGGTTTTGAAGCTTTTGTTACACCGTTTCCGGAAATGCGTTTAAGGGAAAAACCCTTTTTTCCGTCCACCCCCTACGGTTACGCCATGAATTCGAGGCCGTTACTCGTCCTTTGCGCTTAGTTTGACCACCATATCGTATTTGCGCCGTTTGTAAGCTTCGGCCAGCAGGTCGAGTGCTTTGTCTTTCAGCATGAGACCCAGCAAACCCAACATACCGATGATAAGCAATACGATTTTTTCGTCCAAAAACTTTTTCAATCCGAAGTAAAGTACCAAGGGAACGATCATTTTCAACAATTGCATGATCATCAGCTTTCCGTTAAAGGATTGTCCCGATTGAAAAGCCTTTACCTTTTCGTCCAATTTAATGGGAGTAAGGTTGTAAAGTCCCCCCCAAAGTACCAAATAGCCGTTCAAGCCGGCATTAAAAAGGGAAAAAGCCAGGATAAGCATATAAATATGACGGTCGATAAACCAATAAGGCAGGGCCAATACGCTAAGGATGACCACCGACCACACCAGCAAGCGCCATTTGGCTTCCACATATTGCCTGAAATTAATTCCTTGACTTACCAAGAGTTTGATATAGGAACTATCCCAGGCAGGAATGAATCCGCCGAAATTGTACATGAAGGCACCGCTTACCAGCATGGCGGCAAAGATTTGCATAAATTTATTGTCGCGATAAATGGGAGCAAAGAAAAACACGGCCGAAAGGACAAGCGAAAACACGGCCCCGAAAAGAACACTTTTGGGACGCACGTTGCGCAACATAAGGCGAATATCATTGATCATGAAAGCACGGCTGAAATCCCCTTGGTCCCATTTTCCCAAATGTTTGTCCACAAAAGTTTGTCCGGCCTTACCGGCGGCACCGGTGGAATGTTGCAAGTAAAGCCGGCGGCGAAGAAAACGGGAAACACCGTAATATACGGAGAAGGTAATCGTCAGAACCAAAGGAATCGCAAGACTTGGATGCATACTCAAACGGTAAATACCCTTGCCGAGCCAGGAGAAATATTGCGGCGCCTGCCTGGTGGTAATAATGGCGGCTATCATCAAAGCCGAAGCCAAAAAATTCCACCATTGATTCCTTTCCGAAACAAAATAAATCGTTCCCAGGATCCATGTAAAAGCCATCATAACCAGCATCCAGGTAAGAATATGAGAGGCAGGATACCCCTTGTAGATAAAAGTGCCGGCCGTCAACACCAGCCAACTGAACAAAAAGAAAAACGGCCATGACAACAGATAATCCAGAATCACAAAACCGGTGATTTTCTTTTTCGGTACGGGTAATATCATCAACGGTTTGAAATCGAAACGGGTGGTGTTCATCCCCAAAATGATCAGGGAGGCCGCAAACATAAAATACATATAATCGTAATCGTTCAGCTTACGAAAAAGATCCACACCGGAGCCGTATTGCTCTTCCAAAATGAAATAGGTCAGAATACCCATGCCCACCACTTCCAGATATAGCAAACTCAGACCGATGATGGTAAACAATTTGGTTATCAGCTTTTTTTGAAACAAAGGAGAACGAAAAAATTGCTTAGCTCGCAGTTTGAGATAATCCGAATAGGTCATGGCAAGAGGGTTGAAAATTTCATTTTCAAAAATAAAACTATTTTTGCCACAAAACAGGAATGTATGTTCCAATCTTATGTTAAGGAAGAAGATAAATTCAAATATTTGGAAATAGGCGAAGGCCGTCCCCTTGTGATATTACACGGAATCATGGGCGGGTTGAGTAATTTCAACGATGTAATTGATCATTTTAAGGACAAATTCCATATCCTGATGCCGGAATTGCCCATCTACACTTTTCCGCTATTGAAAACCAACGTAAAGGGTTTTTCCAAATACCTGCATGAATTTCTTAATTACAAAGGCATTAAGAATCCCATATTACTGGGTAATTCGTTGGGTGGACATGTAAGTTTGTATTATGTACGCCAGAAACCTGATAACGTGAAAGCCATGGTGCTGACGGGCAGCAGCGGATTGTATGAAAAAGGATTCGGCGAAAGTTATCCCCAACGAAAAAATTACGATTACATCAAAAAGAAAACCCAGGAAGTTTTTCACGACCCCAAAATGGCTACCAAGGAATTGGTGGACGAAGTATTTCGCATTGTCAACAACCGCAATAAAATCATTCGCACGCTTGCCTTGGCCAAAAGCGCCATTCGTCACAATATGGCCAAGGATTTACCCGAAATGAAACTGCCGGTGGCCTTGATATGGGGTAAACAGGATATTGTCACACCGCCCGAAGTGGCCGAAGAATTCCACCGCCTCCTTCCCGACTCCGACCTCTATTGGATCGATAAAGCCGGTCATGCACCCATGATGGAACAGCCGGAAAAATTCAATGAAATCCTGGAAAACTGGTTTCGCGAGAGGGAATTATTGTAAACGGTTTATGGCGTAAAGCGCATTGTAAATATCCCTGATTATGGCCTAAAAACGGGATTTAGGATTTAGGATTTGGGAATTGGGATTTTGCCACAGGTCAATACGACTTTTACATGAGACCGTAATATTCGTAGGTATTCAATGGGTTTTGCGAGATAAAAACCTCTCATTCCGTCATTATACGTTAGCGGTTTAATATGCACCTTTTGCGTCTTTAATACATTCGGTCACCCTTATTGTATTCTACGGATTTCCGTATCCAAAGCCGGCAAAATTTCTCCCGCTTTCCCTTGCAGAAAAATATCGGTGATGCGTCCCGTGTATTCGCTGGGGTTTAAATTGATTTCGATGATGGTGGCTCCGTTCTTTTTGGCCTCGTAAGGCAGCAGGGAGGCCGGCATAATGATGCCCGTGGTACCTATGACCAAATAGATATCGGATTTCAGCGTATGTTCCAAAGATTTTTGCGCGGCTTCGGCGGGAATGGGTTCGCCGAAAAACACAAAATCGGGTTTCAAACGGCCTCCGCAATGGGGACATCGCGGCACATCTTGTGCTAAGATTTCTTTGGTGAGTGGCACGGTGCGCCCGCAATCCAAACATACGGCCTGACGGGTATTGCCGTGATATTCGATGACATTGCGACTACCCGCCTTTTGATGCAAATTGTCGATGTTTTGCGTAATAATGGCTTTCAACAATCCCTCCTTCTCCCAACGCGCCAAAGTGTAATGAGCCGGATTGGGTTGCGCACGGTCGATTACCGTGTAGAACATGTCCTTAATGACCGGCCATACCTGCTCGTAATGATGTATGAAATAATCGATATCCAACACCACCGGATCGTATTTGTCCCAAATTCCACCGGGACCCCTGAAAGTGGGAATCCCGCTTTCGGCCGAAATGCCGGCACCGGTAAACGCCACCAAATGTTTTGAACTCGCAATAAGGTTGGCGGCACGGGAGATAGAATCGTTCATCTGCTTGAATTTTAAAACAAAGATACTAAAAGGCCGGCGGTTCCCGATACGATTTTTTTTTGGCTATTGAATAAGGTGCATTATTAATACAATTGCACTACTATAAAATGAGTGATTTTTATTTATGTTCTTTTGTCTTGATACAAAAGAACCAAAAAATCAAGGCCGATACTAAATGACACGCATCCTTTCGGTGATAAA
>JAADEB010000064.1 GCA_013153655.1 Chlorobiota bacterium | reverse complement strand
CTTCGCACCGGGTGAGCCGGACGGCAAGCCGCCCGTCTCCCCCGGCGGCCGGCAAGCCCTAAGGGTCTTCCGGCCGTTAGGGTTTTGGCATGGGAAACGGAGAACGTTTATTCGGAATGTTGGTGGTAGAGACGCGATGAATCGCGTCTCTACCAATCATATATAAGACGATTATTAACGATACGCCGGTTTGCGGTGTCTCTACGAAATCGTCAAAAAAAATCCGTAACAATCTGTATTATTTGCGCCTTCATATCCAAAAAATTACATTTCACATTTACCGTTTCCCATATCCCAAGACCTTTGACCTTTTTCCTTTCTCCTTTAACCTCCAAATAGCACATTTCCCATTCTCCATTTACCGTCTCCCAAACACCACTTCCATCACCGGTCGCGGTCATCCGTCAAAAAATTCGATTTACCGATTGCCCGGTTTTCCACAGGTCGACACGACTCTTGTAGAGATTCTGTGAAAACGATTTAACAGAAATCCCCGTCTATTCAACTTTTCAACTCTTCAACTATTCAACAGAAACACCGGTTATCCATCACCGGTCATCCGTCAATCAGTCAAAAAATGATTTAACCCTCGAAAAGAAAGGAAAAGGTAAAAGGTTAAAATGCGGCAAAGCCGCTAATCGATTTAACGATTTAACGGTTTAACAAATCTATTCAACTTTTCAACTTTTTAACTGTTCAACAGAAATTATCTATTTAACGGTTTAACGATTGCACGATTTAACAGAAATACCACGTTCCCCATTTTCCGTTTCCCGTTTCCCGAATGTGCACCGGTCACCGGTCATCCGTCCCCCGTCCCATCTATTCAACTTTTCAACCCTTCAACTCTTCAACAGAAATTCCGGTTTAACGATTGCACGGTTTAAAGGTTTAACGATTTAACAACCTCTTCAACACTCCCTGACAAACTGACATCTTTACGGTCTTGGCACAATTTATGTGCTTTGGCAAGCAAACAAAAAAATCATCAGACAATGGCAAAAGAAATAAAATTCGATTTCGAAGCTCGCGAAGGTCTCAAACGCGGCGTGGACGCATTGGCCAACGCCGTAAAGGTAACGCTCGGTCCCAAAGGACGTAACGTGATTATCGACAAATCCTTCGGCGGACCGCAAATCACCAAGGACGGTGTGACCGTTGCCAAAGAAGTGGAACTGGAAGATCCGCATGAAAATATGGGTGCCCAATTGGTCAAACAAGTGGCCTCCAAAACCAACGACCTGGCCGGTGACGGAACCACCACCGCTACGGTTCTGGCACAAGCCATCGTACGCGAAGGCCTCAAAAACGTGACCGCAGGCGCCAATCCCATGGACCTCAAACACGGTATCGAAAAAGCCACCGAAGCCGTGGTGAAAGAATTGGAAAAACAAGCCATCGAAGTAGGCGACGACGTGGAAAAAATCAAACAAGTAGCCACCATCTCGGCCAACAACGACGAAACCATCGGCGACCTGATCGCACAAGCCTTCTCCAAAGTGGGTAAGGAAGGCGTCATCACCGTGGAAGAAGCCAAAGGTACCGAAACCTACGTGGACGTAGTGGAAGGTATGCAATTCGACCGCGGTTACCTCTCGCCCTACTTCATCACCGACCCCGAAAAAATGGTAGCCGAACTGGACCGTCCCTTCATCCTGATTACCGACAAGAAAATCAGCACCATGAAGGACTTGTTGCCCATCCTGGAACAAACGGCTCAAACGGGACGTCCGTTGCTCATTATTGCCGAAGACGTGGAAGGCGAAGCATTGGCTACCTTGGTGGTCAACAAATTGCGCGGTACCCTGAAAGTGGCCGCCGTGAAAGCCCCCGGATTCGGTGACCGCCGTAAGGCTATGCTCGAAGACATTGCCATTTTGACAGGCGGAACCGTGATCACCGAAGAACGCGGCTACAAACTGGAAAACACCACGCTCGATATGCTGGGTCAGGCCGAACGCGTCACCATCGACAAAGACAACACCACCATCGTTGGCGGTGCCGGTGACGAAGAAGCCATCAAAGCCCGCATCAAACAAATCAAAGCCCAAATCGAACAAACCACTTCGGACTACGACCGCGAAAAACTCCAAGAACGTTTGGCCAAATTGGCCGGCGGTGTGGCCGTGCTCTACGTGGGTGCGCCCAGCGAAGTGGAACTCAAAGAAAAGAAAGACCGCGTGGAAGACGCCCTGAATGCTACCCGCGCAGCCGTGGAAGAAGGTATCGTAGCCGGCGGTGGCGTGGCCCTGTTGCGCGCTCAGAAAGCCCTCAAACGCATCAAAACCGCCAACGAAGACGAAAAAACCGGCGTGAGCATCGTCCACAAAGCTTTGGAAGAACCGCTGCGTCAAATCGTCAACAACGGCGGCGAAGACGGCTCCGTAGTGGTGGCCAAAGTAAAAGAAGGCAAAGGCGACTTCGGATATGATGTCAAAAAAGGCGAATATACGCACATGCTCAAAGCCGGCATCATCGACCCGAAAAAAGTAACGCGCATCGCCATCGAAAACGCCGCTTCCGTAGGCGGAATGATCCTCACCACGGAAAGCGCTCTTATCGAGAAGAAAGAAGAAAACCCCGCACCGGCCGGAATGCCGGGAGGCGGAATGCCCATGATGTAATCAACTCATTACGGCTAATAAACCCCAAAAAACCGTTCCGAATTACCGGAACGGTTTTTTTATTCCCCCGTTTTGTTTCATTCCGTCTCTCATTTTTCGGAACCAGGCTGACTCCGTTTTTCCAATATTATTTTGAAATATCAACAAAGCGCCTTGTTCCGGTAAAACATTTCATTTAGAAAAAATATTCATGTAAAACAAAAGAAAAATCACGCAAAATCACCACATTTTCATAAGAAGTTGCAAAAACCACATACCCAGGCGTAATTTTACCTAAAAAACAAGCCTTATGAAAAAACTTATTTTCTTACTCGCCATCGTGTGGGGTTTCCAACTGCAAGCCCAAGACAACGGAATCTTCGACAATGACAAGCAACAACAAAAAAGCCGGCAAAATTTCGAATCCGGTGTACAGGAAGCTTACATGTACGGCCCCGGCGACATTTCGCTGGAAGTGGGATTCGATCCGCGCAGCATATTCAATGCCTCGTCCGGCGGCGATATGTTCGGATTTATCGGCAACCAATTGCGTTACCGTAAATTTAATGTGGAAGGCAATGCTTTCCGCATGGGTATGGGGATTCATTACGTTCGGTTGAGCAATGTGGTGGTCCAACCCACCGACGATGATCCCGCTTTGCATGAATACGTCACCGATTGGGGTATTTCCCTTATGCCGGGTTACGAAAAGCATTTTCATGTGTCCTCCCGTTTCTCTCCTTACATGGGTTATCAAGTCCTGTTCGGCTACCATCGCACTTCCTATGCCTACGAATACTTGGACGGCAGCACGGTTTATCAATATAAATGGATCAACGACCCGTCCAAAACCGGCTACGGTAGCATGGACATCGGAGCCGGATTCATTACCGGATTCGATTATTTTATCGTAAAACACCTGTATGTGGGACTTGAATTGGGATTGGGTTTCCAATATTCCCATTATCTCGACACACAAATAGTGGACGAAGGAGATTCGGACAATAACGAAACCTACGAAAACGGTTCGGCCATTATCCTGGCACCCGGACTTACGTCGGGATTCATACGCCTGGGGTGGGTATTCTAACATAATGCCTTAACGCGCCGGATGATGAAGAAATACCTGATTCTTTTGTTAGCGGCGGCATGGCTCGGACCGGTTTCGGCCCAAGCCGATGCCGCCTTTACCAACGAAGTAACCGAGGTGAATGGCTTGGTTTACTTCCATGGAAAACCTTTTACCGGAACCCTTTACAGTGATGATGAAGGCATTCCTAATGATTGCGAGTGTACGCTGAAAGCACATTACCGCAACGGCGTGCTCCACGGCTGGAAACGCCAATGGTATGCCAACGGCAAGAAAAAATTCGAAGGCCGTTATGTCAACGGAAAACCCGTCGGCAC
>JAADEB010000132.1 GCA_013153655.1 Chlorobiota bacterium | reverse complement strand
GTTAAAGTTAAAGTCTCTTCCCGATCCAACGATTGCATCCGCCTGAGGCGGACACGGCGATTTAACGATTGCACGGTTAAACAATAATCTAAAACCCAAATCCCAAATCCCAAATCCAATATAATTTGTAATTTTGCTCAAATCCCTTGAATATGGAAGATAAAGAAATATTTTCTACACCCATTAAGCATAAAAAACTGAACGAATTGGAGGCCACGGCCATTAGTGGTAACGACATCAGTTCGTCCGTGTTGTACGTGTCGGCCTTGGCCATTGCCTTTGCGGGCAAATATGCTTGGATTACTTTGCTCATCGTAGCCTTTGTGCTTTACCTGTTTCGTAAAATCTACGGCGAAGTGGTGGGTGCCTTGCCGCTCAACGGGGGCGCCTACAATGCCTTGCTCAATACCACCAGTAAGAAAATGGCCTCCTGGGCGGCCACTTTTACCTTGCTCTCCTATATGGCCACGGCGGTAATCTCGGCCAACGAAGCCGTGCATTACCTGACTACGCTTTTCCACCACAAAGTGGACCAAATCAATCATGCCATTTACCAAATGCTGGGCATGCCGCCGGATAGCGACATCAATTTCGTGGTGCTCATGGGGACTTCGTTGCTGCTGGCTCTATTTGCCGGATTGGCCATTATGGGGATTAAGGAATCGTCCAAAGTGGCTATCGGGATTTTTCTTTTCCACCTGACCAGTATGATTATCCTGATTTTGGCCGTTAGTTTCTACATTTACCGCCACGGATGGGATACATTTAAAATAAATTGGCATACGGAACCGGAAAACGGAATATGGATGGCCATATTTTTCGGTTTTGCGGCCTCCATGCTGGGTATTTCGGGATTTGAGAGTTCGGCCAACTTTGTGGAAGAGCAGGAGAGGGGCGTATTTCCCAAGACCCTACGCAACATGTGGATTGTGGTAAGCATATTGAACCCGTTGATGGCTTTCCTGGCATTGGCCGTGTTGCGCATCGACGACGTAAAATTGCATTACAAGGAAACCCTGCTTAGCACCATGGCCGAATTGTCGGCCGGGGAATGGCTGGCGTTCATTATTTCCATTGATGCCTTCCTGGTGCTTTCGGGGGCCGTACTGACGAGTTATATCGGTGTAACGGGGCTCTTGGAACGCATGACGCTGGACCGTATTATGCCGAATTATTTCTTGAAGAAAAACAGTAGGGGAGCGTCCTACCGCATTATTATCTTTTTCCTGCTCCTAAACCTTTCGATACTGTGGCTGACGCGCGGAAATGTAAAAACTTTAGCGGGAGTTTATACCATTTCGTTCCTCTCGGTGATGTTCCTGTTTGCATTGGGTAATATCCTGCTCAAAATCAAGCGCAAACACTTGCCGGCACCGGAGCGCGCACCTTGGTTGGGGGTGTTTACGGCCATGACGGCGGTGTTGGTGGCATTGATCGGTAATATTATTATGCCTGCCGAAGAAGGACAACTGCCTAACTGGGAGGTGTTCCTCTTTTACTTTATTCCGGCCATGGTGTTCATTATCATTATGCTCAACCGTACCTTGCTGCTCAAACTGACACTGAGCCTCTTGCAAACCATTTTCGAACCCATACGGGCCTTCTTTATCAAGATGAACCGCCGCATCGAAAGATTGATAGACGAAATAAATTCCCAGGAATTTGTGTTCTTTACCAAAGGAAAGAGCATTGCCAACCTGAATAAGGCCATGCTCTACATCCGCGACAACGAGCACACCAAAAAAGTGAAAATTGTAAAAGTCCTGGAACCCGGCGAAAAAGTTCCGGAAAAACTCTTGGAATATATTCACTTCCTGGATGAGGAATATCCGGAGATTGATATTGAATTTGTACCCATTGAAGGCAAATTCGGTCCGGAACTTATCAAGGAATTATCCAAAAAATGGAAAATTCCCATTAACTTTATGTTTATCGGTTCGCCGGATGAAAAATTCCCTTACCGCTTGGAGGAATTGGGTGGTGTGCGGTTGATTATGTAATTTATGCTAGTTAAACCGTTGAACCGTTGAACCGTTAAATCGGAAATTACTGTTGAATAATTGAAGAGTTGATTAGATGGGACGGGGGACCGATGACCGGTGACCGGTGCGTTTTTCGGGAAATGGGAAACGGAGAACGGGAAACGGAGAATGGGAAACGTGGCGGCGGAACTGCTAATCGATTTAACGGTTTAACAATCTGAAAACCAATCTATTCAACTGTTCAACTGTTCAACTCTTCAACAGATATATCCAATCCTGTCATTCCGAGGAAAGCGACGCATGGAGCGGCGCCGTGTCCGCCTCAGGCGGGAGGAATCTCTTTTTCGGAAAAGAGAAACGAAATGGAGAATGTGATAAATCGATTCATCGATTGAACGGTTTAACAAAAATAATGAGATTCCTCACAACAGACATATCCGATTCAACGATTTAACGGTTCCACGGTTTAACAAAAACAATCTCATCCGTCACCGGTCATCCGTCCTTATTAACCGCATTTTCATTATCTTTGTGTATATGAAGGACAAACATTCATTCCCGGATCAATTATCATCCTATTTGTTTTGGGATGTGGACCGCCGCGGAGTAGATCCGCAAAAACACAGGCATTGGTTGATCGACAGGGTATTGTTGTACGGTGGCTACGAGGATTTTCTGGCTTTGTTACATTATTACGGATGGGAAACCATAGTGGAAACTGCCAAAAAATCCCGCCAAATCGATTGCAAAACCGCATCCTTCCTGGCTCACATGACCGGAACACCCAAAGAAGAATTTTTATGCTATTCTACCAAACAATCGAAGCGGAAGTATTGGATTTATTGAAAAGTATTTATTTATCGCAAATATCGAATGAAAAAAAATTTTTTGCTGATTTCTATTTTTCTTTTCCTACTCTTGTTGATTTCCTGTAACGAACGGTCGACTTCGATTAAACAAAATTCATCGGGAAGCGATACCTTACAACAGCGCAAAAAAAAATTAATAGACAAGGAAGAAGTATTTTCTATAATCGATTTTCATAAAAAAATAGATTCCATTCTTTCCATAAGCATCGGAAAACCCGTAAAAACCCACTTGATAATCGATGAAAAGAGTGGGAGAGAAAGACTTTTTGCATCATTTAAAGGAACGTCATTAGACAGTATATCCGAACATTTCGTAAAGACAAAGAAATATGATTTTCTCATGCCGGAGAAAAATCAAAAACATATTAACATACGGCTATACGTTATTTCATTTGATCATATAAATACTCGTGATTCTATTTTTCAACAAATTGAAAACGAGGCTATTACAAAATCACACGTTCCCGGATTGACTTATATGAACGATTTTATCATGCGGCATGGAAACATTATTTATTGGTTAAATACTTCTTGTGGAATTTCCTATCAAAATCATTTGGAAATCACGAAGATTTTAAAAGAATCGGTTCCTCCGGAAAAAGAAGTAATTTTGTGTAAATGCGGAAAAGTTATTTGTAGGGTGATATAAAATTTTGAATATGAACCTACCATTCAAAACATATAAATGGATTTATTGGGAAAGATTTTTGGAGAAGATTAAGCGACTTCCGAATACCTTTTTGACAAAATCCCCCAAAATCACCCATAGATCATGCACCGTGGTACGTACAAACAAATATTATAAAATTTATCCCAAATACATGACCGAATACGGGGGTAGGGCAGGGCGTCCGGTCGGTCGTCGGAATGACAATGCCCTACAATAATTACAATAGCACACTATCTATTCAACTATTCAACAGATATAACCGATCCTGTCATTCCGAGGAAAGCAAAGCGGCGAGGAATCTCTTTTTCGGAAAAGGGAGAACGAAACGGAGAATGGGATAAATCGATTCAACGATTGCACGATTGCACGGTTTAACAAAAAAATGAGATTCCTCACATTCGTTCGGAATAACATACGCGTTCCGAAGGCGATATTAGACCAATAGAGCGATTCCTGTCATTCCGAGGAAAGCGAAGCGGCGAGGAATCTCTTTTTCAGAAAAGAGAATTGCACGGTTTAACAAAAAAAATGAGATTCCTCACAACAGACATATCCGATTCAAC
>JAADEB010000070.1 GCA_013153655.1 Chlorobiota bacterium | reverse complement strand
ACCAGCGCATAATCGTGGGTGGCCATGAGGATGGTGTTGCCGGCTTGGTTGAGCCTGTTGAACAGGTCCATGATTTCGTATTTGGTATCGGGATCCAGGTTGCCGGTGGGTTCGTCGGCCAGGATGAGTTTGGGATTGTTGAGCAAAGCGCGTGCGATGGCGGCACGTTGTTGTTCGCCTCCGGAGAGCACGTAGGCGGGTTTGTTGATATTGGCCGTCATGCCGGTTTGTTCCAAAACCTCTTCGATGCGCCGGCGGCGTTGTTTTTTGTCCTTCCAACCCGTGGCACGCAACACAAAATCCAGGTTATCATAGACCGTACGGTCCATTAACAGGCGAAAATCCTGAAAGATGATTCCCAAACGTTTGCGCAATTCCGGAATATGTTTTCGTTTGAGTTTATGCAGTGGCATTCCCACCACATAGGCGGTTCCTCCGGCCAGCGGCACTTCGCCGTAGAGGGTTTTGATCAGGCTGGTTTTTCCCGAGCCTGTTTTACCCACCAGATACACCATTTGTCCTTGCTCCACCTGCATACGTACATCCGTCAGAATGGGATAACCGCGCTGCATGATGGTGGCGTCTTGCATCCAAAGTAAATGTTTGTCCGAAGTCATCGTTTACAAATCTTTAAAAATACGCGCACTGCTCTTGCCGGGTGCGTCCAGTTTGAGGTCGAGAAAATATCCGTAGGGCGTTTGGTCCACTTGGTAATCGCTTTTGGCCAGGCGTTCCTCCACCCGGTCGAATAAGGTTTTGGAGGCTTCCGGCGACGCTTTGCTGGCGGAAAGATGGGCAAACGAATGGAGTAATACACGCCGCGTTTCATTCTTTTTGGCGGCCCATTTGATCAGTTTGACCAATTTGGTTTCAAGGGATTTCATGCGTTCGGGATCTTCGGCTTCCACCTGCACACAGACCACTTGCACGTCCCGGTAGGTTTTTCCTTCGGTGATATCGGGAAAATCGGGCAGGCTTTTCACGCGCGGTTCGTAACCGAATTCATGTGCATAAATCATCAGTACTTTCATGGATTCGATTTTTTGTTGCGGATTTTTTGTTCCCAACGCCAGGCGTCACGCAATGCATCGGCCATGGTAAGGCGGGCTTTCCAACCCAATTCGTTTTCGGCTTTGGTGGTATCGGCCCAAACGGCCGTTATGTCGCCTTCGCGCCGTCCGGTAATACGGTATGGAAGGTCCACGCCGGTTACTTTCATAAAGGTGTCCACCACTTCACGCACCGAACTACCTCGTCCGGTGCCAATGTTAAACACTTCGAAGGCTTCCTTGTTGCGGCCTTCCATAAGGCGTTCCAATGCCACCACATGGGCACGGGCCAAATCCACCACATGAATATAGTCGCGAATGGCTGTGCCGTCGGGAGTGGGATAATCGTCGCCGAAAATACGCAACTCGTCGCGCAGGCCTATGGCCGTTTGCGTGATAAAGGGAACCAGATTTTGCGGCACTCCCACGGGCAATTCACCGATTTCGGCCGACGGATGCGCGCCAATGGGATTAAAGTAACGCAGGGCAATCACCTGCAACCCGTAGGCTTTGGCCGAGTCGCGGAGGATTTCCTCGTCGATTTGTTTGGTGTTGCCATAAGGCGAAGTGGCGGGCTTGACGGGCATGTCTTCGGTGACGGGCAAGCTGTCGGGTTCGCCGTACACGGTGCAGGACGAGCTGAAAATAAAGCGGCGCACGTCATGTGCCAAGGCTTCATGAAGCAAATGAACGAGCGAACAAATATTGTTTTCGTAATACAACAAGGGATTTTCCACACTTTCACCCACATATTTGGAAGCGGCAAAATGAATGATGCCTTGCAGGTCCGGATGACGGTCGAAAATTTCCTTGACCTTGGCCTTGTCGCGCAAATCGTAGTCGTAGAACAGCGGACGGCGACCCGTAATACGCTCGATACCGTCGAGCACTTGGGGAGAACTGTTGGACAAATCGTCCACAATCACGGGCTCGTAGCCGGCTTCCATAAGTTCCACCACCGTGTGTGAACCGATAAAACCCAGACCTCCCGTAACCAATATTTTTTTGCTTGTATCCATAAAACAGATTGATTAAAAAGGCAGATCGTCCTTGCCGTCGTCGAAGGGCGGGAAAGGATCGTCGGGACCGGGTTCGGGGAAAGGCGGCAATTCGTCTTCGGGGGGCGCCGTTTGGGGTTTGTCGATACGCCAACCGCGGATGCTTACGAAATACACCGTCTTGCCTTCGGGATTGACCCATTCGCGACCGCGTACGTCGAAGGATACCTCCACTTCGTCGCCTTCGTTGACGTTGTCGAGCAGATTGACTTTGTCCTGAACAAACTCAATCTTGATGGGTTGCGGATAATTTTCGTCCGTGAGCAATACCATTTCACGAATACGGAATCCGTTTTGTCCCACGGTTCGCGTGTCAAAAATCTTTTTTACGGTTCCTTTTAATTTCATAGGGCTTCTCTTGTTTGAATAAATGATGTTTATGATGATAATGTAATTTGACGGGATAAGGTTTGATTTGGCGCCGCAGGAAAAAATTGTAGGTCCACGTGAGCGCCAACAGGTAGAGAACGGCTCCCACACCGATGAGAATGTTGGCATAGGGGTCGGCCGTAAGCGCGATGCGGATAAAAATGGTGGCCAGGATATAACCCGAATACCGGTACATGGAATGATAGTCCAACGAATAGCGAATGGATACCAGCAAAATCAATATATCGCTGAAAATCAATACACTGTAAAAATCATGATAGGAAGGACGGTAATCGTGTTCGGTGAAGAAAACCACCGCATCCTTGATCAAAATCAATACGAAGGTGAGGAGGATAAACATGGCCACAAATTTGCGGAATTGCTTGAAATAACTGTCCTCCACAAAGGATTCGCAAATGCGGACGCGCCGCTGAATTTTGTAGAGCAAACCCACCAGGGCAAAAATAACCACCGATCCAAGCGCGTAGATAAACATGCCGGTGACGATGTGCTTCATTTCCACCCATTCGAGGCGGTGGATATGGGAAAATTCCTTGAAAGCGTAGCGAATAAAAATCAAGGACAAAAGTTCGAATTGTTTACCCACCGAACGCGCCACCGACACGGGCAGGATAAAAATCAAACTAAAAATCTCCGTAATCAACAACAGGCTGAACGCCACCTCAATGGCCACAAAAGGATTGCTAAAAAAGCTCCAAGGTCCTTTCAACCGAATCCAATGTTTGTCGGCCAGCCAACCCAAAACGGCCACAGCGACGAAAATCACGGCCAGCACGCGGCTGATCCAACGGTGAACGGCCGCACTGTGCCAGAAATGCAACAGACGGTCGAAATATTTTTCCGTTATACGATAAACCGGTGCCAACATAGGAAAGGGGGATACTTTATGCAAATATAAGATTAATGTTGGAAGGGGGGTATTGTTAAACCGTTGAAGCGGATATTTCTGTTAAACCGTTAAACCGTGCAATCGTTGAACCGGGAAATTCTGTTGAATAGTTGAAAAGTTGAAGAGTTGAATAGATGTGTTAAATCGTGCAATCGTTGAATCGTTAAATCGAGGGACGGATGACCGGTGTGTCATTGCGAGGCTCCGCCGCTTTGGAATAAGCAAAGGAAAGCGGAGCCGTGGCAATCTCCTTCTGCGGTGCACAGGAAACGGGAAACGTGGTTTTTTTGTTAAACCGTTAAACCGTGGAATCGTTGAATCGAGGGACGGATGACCGGTGACCGGTGACCGGTGACCGGTGTGTCATTGCGAGGCTTCGCCGCTTTGGAATAAGCAAAGGAAAGCGGAGCCGTGGCAATCTCCTTCTGCGGTGCACGAAGAACGGGAAACGTGGTTTTTCTGTTAAACCGTTAAACCGTGCAACCGTTAAATCGGTTTGACTGATGACCGGTGACCGGTGACGGGTGACCGGTGGATTATTCGGGACACGAGAAACGGTAAATGGGGAACGTGGTTTTTTTTGGTAAACCGTTAAACCGTGCAATCGTTAAATCGAGGGACTTGTCTTTGACAGAATAAACCTGTTTTTTCGTATTTTCTCATCATAAACCACTGTAAATAAAGCATTCTTTGCTCGTTTTTTTGAAAAATTTGTA
>JAADEB010000009.1 GCA_013153655.1 Chlorobiota bacterium | reverse complement strand
GTCCGCCTACGCCGGATATGATGATGTCTTTTTTCATGCGTTTGGACTTGTGTCTCTCAAATATAAGGAATTTTGCAGAGACGGAGGGTGAGGAGTGTTAAATCATATATGTCCATAAAATATAGGAAGTGTTAAATCATATATGTCCATAAAATATAGGAAGAGAACTTTATCTTAAAACAAGTATTTCAAAAAAAAGATTATTTTTAAAGCAATTTACTTCCTACTAACTACTAAAATACAAAACAGGACGATAATAAATAGAATTTTTCTACCTTTAAGCATCAAAAAAATATTGATATGAAAAAATGGATCATAACTTTTATGCTCTTAGGAGTATGGCAATTGTCCGCCCAAAACAAAGCGGAGGATTTCACTACCAATCAACCCGGTAGCAAATACCGTTTTCACGATATCATATTATTACCGCACACACCGGTAAAGAACCAAAACCGAACGGGTACGTGTTGGAGTTTTTCCACTCTTTCGTTTTTGGAATCCGAAGCGTTACGCAAAGGAAAAGGCGAGCATGACCTTTCGGAAATGTGGGTGGCACGTCATGTATATCAAGGCAAGGCCGAAAATTATATCCGCATGGACGGAAAGGCCAATTTCGCACAAGGCGGCGAATTTCATGACATTCCCTGGGTGATGGAACGCTACGGCCTGGTAACGGAGAAGGCATATCCCGGCCTGCATTACGGCGACACGATACATATTCACAACGAGTTAGAAGCCGTGTTGAAAGGCATGGTGGACGCCGTCAATCGCAAGCCGCAAAAGGGACACCTGACCACCGCCTGGAAGGATGCCGTCCGCGGAACTTTGGATGCTTATTTGGGTTATGTACCGAAAAATACGGAGGAATTTACTTTCGAAGAAAACGGCCGCCGGTTTACCCCGAAAAGATTTATGAAATACTTGGATTTGCATCCGCATGATTATGTGGAAATCACCTCTTTTACCCATCATCCTTACTATAAACCCTTTGTGGTGGAAATTCCCGACAACTGGCAAATGGCCTCGGCCTTTAACGTACCCCTGGACGAATTGGTGACCATCACCGAGCATGCCTTGAAAAACGGTTATACGGTGGCTTGGGGCGCGGATGTGTCCGAAAAAGGTTTTTCGCACCGCAACGGATTGGCCATCCTGCCGGAAGACGAACGAACGGTGTCGGACCGCAAATCCAAAGACCTCTACCTGAATATCGACGGCAAAAAAATCCCCAACGCTTTTATGCAACCGGTACCGCAAAAAAAGGTAACTCCGGAAATGCGCCAGGAATGGTTCGACCGCAAATTCACCACCGACGACCATGGAATGCATATTATAGGGATGGCCAAGGACCAAAACGGCATGCGGTATTTTATCGTAAAAAATTCATGGGGTGATTCCAACGCCTTGCACGGTTATTTCCTGGTTTCGGAACCTTATTTCCGGGCCAAAACCATCGACATCTTTGTCCATAAAGACGCCGTACCGGCCGCTACCAAAAAGAAAAATCCCTGTTATTTCAAACACGGCGAATAATACTATTGAATTAGGTACTTTGTCATTATTATCCCATTGATAAAACGGGATTAGAGATTATCATTAAACCGCAAACATTGGATGGATTTAGGCGGTAAACAAATGGAAAATAAATCATACCGTATTGCAAAATACTTTTTTGAAATCATCATATATTAAACGCCTAATTCCAACAACACTATTATTTCCTTAGGCGTACTAAATATGCGGCATATAAATTTTAAAATAATGCCGAATGCTTACTTTTGCATAAAATCGAAAAAAACATGTGGGCATATTTACACGGATTGTGGGCTTTCTTTGTGTTGATTATTCTGATAATGGCCACCGGTTATCATGCCGCGGGCCTGTTGAAGGGACGGCGCTACGATATGCGTACGGATTTTCGCTTGGCTTTGTTTGCCTTGGTGGTAACAGCCATTCAGCTTGTGCTGGGTGTGGGAGCCTACCTGAGTTCGGATTATTTTCGCGGCATTCGCGAAGGACATATGGGCGAGTATATGAAGAATGCGCATGCGCGGCTCATTACGGTGGAACATCCTACGATGGCCGTGCTGGCGTTTTTGTTGATGCTCTACGGATTCAGGCGAATGTTTTACGGCATCGACCCGCGGCGGAAATTTTTTTCGGTGCTTCTGTTCTACGGAATGGCCTTGTTACTGATTCTTTCGCGCCTGCCTTGGAGTGATTGGCTATAATTTTTCCTCGAAAACCACGCCGTTGCCGGGTACGTCCGGATAACGAATACCCCGGGGAACGATTTCCACGCCCCGTGCCAAGTCGCGCGCAATGAGCAGGGGGCCGTCCAGGTCGGCAAAGTGACACAAGGGCGCCAATTGGGCGGCGGCGGAAATGCCTACGGTGCTTTCGGTCATACAACCCACCATGGTGTGGCGCCGGGCACGCAGGGCGGCTTCCAACATTTGTTTTCCCGGCGTAAGGCCACCGGCTTTGGTCAGTTTTACATTGATGCCATGGAAAGCATCCAGGCAACGGCTCAAATCTTTTTCCGTACGGCAGGATTCGTCGGCCACCAAAGGCAGAGGCGAAAGCGGCTTGATGCGTTCCATATCTTTCCAGGCGCCGGCCGGCAAGGGCTGTTCGATAAATTCCACATTCATTTCCGCCAAAAAGCGGGCCATATCCAAGGCCTGTTCGGGGGTCCAGGCGGCATTGGCATCGATGCGGAAGGGTGCTTCGGTTTCCCGGCGCAGGCGGCGAATAATCTCTTTGTCGTGATCCGTACCCAGCTTGATTTTGTAGACGGGCCAAGGTTGTTCCCGGATTTTGGCGGCCATGACCTCCACATCGTCCAGGCCGATGGTGTAGGAAGAAACAGGCACACGGTTTCGGTCCAATTGCCAATAATCCACGGGGCGGATGCCGTTTAATTTACCGAAGAGGTCCCAGGCGGCTTCGTCGATGGCGGCCAAAAGAAATCGGCGGTTATCGAGGCGGGGAAGAAGGTCTTGCCACAGGCGGTCGGGATGTTCGAAACGGTAGCGCGCCAAGAAGGGTTTCAGGTCTTCGGCGGCTTGGGCGAGTTGTTCCACGGTCACGTTGTAGTAAGCGTTTTCGGTGGCTTCGCCGTAGCCGGTTTGTCCGTCGAGACTCAATGCCACGATAAAGGTTCGCTGCACGTCATGGGACGAACGTGCAATACCGAAACGGTGTTTCATAGGAAGCCGGAAAATTCCGCTGCGTAATTCCATGCCTTGAATTTTGAGGTGAATGTAGGAAAAAAAGGGATAGGGAGGAATGATGGTTGAATAAATGAGGGACAGATGACCGGTGACCGATGACCGGTGCAGTTTTTCGGAACACGGGAAACGGGAAATGGTAAACGTGTTTTTTTGTTGAATAGTCGAAGAGTTGAAGAGTTGAATAGATTTGTTAAATCGCGCAATCGTTGAATCGTGCAACCGTTTAATCGATTAATGGTTCTGTGACTTTTTATCACGTTCACCGTTCCCCGTTCTACGTTTCCCAAAAGCACTTTCCCCTTGCTACTTTGGCCTTTCCCCTTCTTTTTGAGCGTTGAACCGTTGAATCGTGAAAATTAGCTATTGACCGTTAGACATTAAATACCGGTGAGTGGCGTATCCACCAACCAATTTCCGAAAATAATGCGTTAAGTGGTTGCTTGCAAGGTTCCTCTTTGAGGAACAAAATTAAACGTTCCACATTTACCTGTTCTTTCTGGCTACCCGTTTCCTTTCTCTTTCAATACTTATCCCATGGTATGATGGGGATTGTAATGCAAATAAGGCACTTGTTTTTCGCGGAACCGGATACCGTATTGTTCCAATTCGTCCAGGACGGGCTCATACACATCGGGGTGGACGGGCAATTGAACGCCGGGTTTGCTGATTTCGCCTTTCAGGATTTTAAGAGCCGCAATGGCCAGGGGAAGTCCTACGGTTTTGGCCATGGCCGTGTAGGTATCATCCTCTCCGATGACCACCAGCGACGAATCGATTTGCTTGTTTTCGTCACCCGAACGGTATCCGAATTTATGGTACATGACAATCATATCCTTGTCGCCGGGTTGGAGCGACCACTTTTCTTCCAGGATTTTTTGCAACATCTGGGCCGGCGTGGCATTTTCCAATCCAATGGGGCGGGTATCGTCAAAAAGGTCCAACTCTTCCAATTTAAGCCAAAGCTCGTCGTCCTGGTCGATTTTAAGGTAATAGCGCAATTTGAGTTCCACGGAATCCGAAGGACTGTAAGGCAGGAATGCATTGACAAAATCGCGCTTGGTCATGGAGGCGGAATTTTCCATAATATAACTATCGTCGGTCATACCCAGTTGAACGAACACGTTCCAGGCGCGCGAAAATCCCACCCGTCGAATGGTGCCGCGGTATAAGGTACGCACGTTTTCCAGGCCGTAGATTTTCTGATATTTGAGCGAATCGCGGTTGGGATAGGCTTCGAAACGGCCGTAATCGTCGATTTCCAGAAATTCGGTGCGGCGAAACAGGCGGTGGTAGGGAATATATTTGAATTTTCCTTCATGCAAAAATTTGCTCACACCTCCTTGGCCGGCCAACACCACATTGCGCGGGTTCCAGGTGAATTTGTAATGCCACAGGTTATCGTCACTTTCCGGAGCCACCAAGCCACCGGTGAAAGATTCGAAATGAAGCATCTCGCCGCCTTTTCGTTTGATATCGTTAATGGTACGCATGGCGCTCATATGGTCGATACCCGGATCCAAACCTATCTCGTTCATAAACACCAAACCTTTGGCCTTGACTTCGGGATCCAGGGCTTTCATCTCGTCGCTGATGTAGGAAGCGGTTACCAAATGCTTGCCGAAATCCAATGCATCGCGGGCCACAATCATATGCAACCGGGCGGGCAACATGGAAATAATCAGGTCGTGATCGCGGATCAATTGTTGGCGTTGTTCGTCATCGAAAATATCAACGGTTTTCAAGCTCACACGGGGATTATCTCCCGCTATCTTACGGGCCAAATCAAGATTTTTGTCCACAATGGTGTAGCCGAAATCATCCTTTTCGGCATGTTCGCTAAGATATTTAATGAGGTAGGAAGTGGATTTTCCGGCTCCTATTTGCAATATTTTTTTCATAATGAAAATCTGTTTTAATTCATCCGGCTAAAATTAAGCTTAATGAGTTGAATAAAAAAACGGAATCAACAATTTTGTCTGCATGGAAATATATATCCCTTAAAACAAATAATCCTTGTAAATATTCCAACCCATGAAATTTTTTAAAACCCGGTTTGTCAACAAGAAAAATGTATTCAAACCTTACAAATATTGATTTCCAATAAAAAATGCGCTATTCTTTAATTTTCATATTCAAAAAAAATTTGCCGAATAAACTGAAAATCAATATATTTGATATAAATTTCATTTTATGAAAACGCTTGCATTCATATTTTTGGCGGTTTTGTTTTTTTTCCCGGCTACGGCACAGACCTCATATTTTGTGGAAAACGACAGCTTGCGGGTACAATTCCGCACCAACAATCAAAACGGATTGGGACTGTTCAGTATCGAACATCATCATCTCATTCTGATTCCCGATTACCAACCGCCGCTATTTCGCCTGGATTTGGAAACGCCTTCGGCCGACATCGGTTTGGATGCGACCTCGGGTTGGCAACAAATCACCTGGCAAAGTACGGATTCCACCTCCGCAGTGATTCGCTTCGCGCAACCTATGGACACCTTGGCGCCGGACAGCCTGGAAGTGCTCGTTTATGTGGACCTGGACGGCAACGGCATCGATTGGGACATGGAAGTGCGCGGCTTGGGACAAAGTTCGTTGTACTTGGTCTATTTTCCGCAAATCGACCTGACGGCGCCTGGTAATGATTATGCCTTCGTGCCGCAATATAGCGGAAAACTTGTTCACAATCCGGCTTTGGACACCGTTTGGGACTATCACGCTCATTATCCCGACGGATGGGAAAGCACCATGAGCTATATGGCCTACTACGGCGATGACTACGGTATCTATTTCGGCATGCACGATCCGGAAGCAAATTTCAAATATTTCGGCCTGTCGGTACCTGTGCGGCGCGAACTCAGGAGTGATGTGGTTTGGCTGGCACCGGACACGGGGCGTCCGGGCAATGACTGGGAGATGCCGGGCAAATTTCGCTGGGAAGTTTTTCGTGGTGATTGGTACGATGCGGCCATGATCTACCGCCGTTGGGCTTCGCAACATGCCGCCTGGTGGCCTTCGAATGACAGCATCCGCTTGGCACGCCGCCAAAAAATGAGCGCCACAGGATTATGGTGCTATGCCTTTATGGACGATGAAACCGACATGCAACTGATGGAAGACGACATGCGGGAATTTGCCGCCTACTTCGATTTTCCGGTGGGTTTTGTGATGTATAATTGGAACTATCACGACCGCGACGACGATTATCCGGCTTATTTTCCCGAGCGTACGGGACTGGACAGCCTGATTGCGCATCTGCACCGCGACGATTCCGTGCGATTGGTACCCTACATCAACGGCCGCATGTACGACACCGACCTGCCGGATTATCAAACCCACGGTTATCCCCATGCCGCCAAGCAATCGGACGAAACCACCGTTTGGACCCAACATTTCAACGGCAACACCTTTGCCGTGATGTATCCCACGCGGCGTCCGTGGCAAGACACCCTGCGTTATGCTACGGACCAATTGTCCAACCGCCTGCACACCGACGGCGTATATTTCGACCAAGTGGGCGCCGCCGGCACGGTGCCTTGTTTCGACAGTTCGCATGATCATCCGCGCGGCGGAGGCCACCACTGGTTCAGCGGTTATCAAAACCTGCTGCAACGCTCGGCCGAAATCCAAACACCATCGCAATTCATGACCACCGAAGGTGGCGGCGATTTTATCGCCAACCGTTTCGAAGGCCTCTACACCCTGGGGTGGCAAACCACCGGCCTGGTGCCGGCCTATATGGCCGTGTACGGCGGTACGGTCGATTTATTCGGTTACACCACCGGAACTTCCATGTACGGCGACCAACGCTTCTTCGGACGCATGGGGCTGGCCGCTTCCTACGGCATACAGCCGGGCGGCCTGAGCATGTGGATCGCCTTGCACCGCGACAATATGACCGCCGAACGCCGCCAAGCATTGGAATATGTACGCGACCTGGGCCGCATGCGTTACCGCCTGCGCAACTTTATGTCTTTCGGCCGGTTCTTGCGTCCTCTGAACCTGCAAGGCGCCGTTCCCACCGTAAGTTTCACCATGTGGGACCGCGGAACGGCACGCGACACCACCGCTCCGGCCGTTCAACATTCCATATGGCAAAGCGGCGACAGTGTTTGCGTCTATCTGACCAATATCCGCCGTTACGACCCGGCCGGCTCACCGGCGGCGGTGGATTTCAGTTTTCGTTTCGAAGCCGGACGCTACGCTTTGGCCTATCCGGTGGAAATGTATGTGATGACCCCTACGGGCGAATCGCGCCGGACGGTACTCAATGCCGACTCCGACATTCAGGTAAGCCTCAACGACCTGGAAACCAAAGCCTACATTTTCAAGGGAAATGCATTGAACACGGCTTCATCACGGACAAAATCCTTGCGCCTTATTCCCAATCCGGCACGGGAAAACTTCCGGATCGAAAATCTTCCGGAAGGGGCCGAACTCCGGATTTCCGATATGAGCGGTCGAATAATGCGGTACATTCATTACCGGCGTAACACTCCGGTGGAGGTGAACGGCTGGCCGGCGGGCTTATACTTGATAACCGCCAAGCGGGGCGACTCTTCCTATCGCGGCATACTCATCAAACACTAAGGTGGATTAGGGAGCATATTTGAAACGTTCGTCGAAAGTCCACGACTCACGAAACCGGCGCAAGACCGAAGCATAGCGCCGGAGCTCTTCGAGGCCGTAACGCAGGCGGTCGTGAAGGAAAGCTTCCTGCTCACCGGTGGATTGGCCGCCGTTGAGGTAGTGATGCACAAAACGGATGATGACGTAATCGGGAATAAAGATCCATTTGTTGTTTTTGCGGCCGAACGACATCATATCCACCACGGGATATTGGCCGTTGACCTCCGAGCTGATGCTGACGAGCAGGACGGGTTTGTGGCCGGTGTCTTTTTCGTCGAAAAACAAGCTGAAATTTTTAATGGCCGGCGTGGCGGCACCGTTCCATTCGGGAATCACCATAACGAAAGCATCCGCTTCGCGAACCCGTTTGCGCAGGGGTTTGAGGACGGATTCCCATTCGGGACGGTTTCCCCATACACCTTGATCCCATAGCGGAAGGGGATGTTCACCCAAATCCAATAAATCGGTCCGGTCGAAAAATTGTTCGTCCAGAATCATTTTTTCCACAAAATCCGCCACCTTACGAGATTGGGAAGGATGCCGCTGGCTGGCGGCGATAATCATGGTTTTCATAGCGGGCGTTTACATGGATTTCAGGAAACGCATCACATCGTCGTAGTCGGGTTCGTCGGTGATTTCCGGCACCAATTGTGTGTAGGCGATTTTTCCGTCCTTGTCGATCACCACCACGGCGCGTGCCAAGAGTTTTTCCAGCGGACCGTCGCTCATTTCCACGCCGTAGACCAAACCGAAATCACAGGTTTTGTAATCCGAAAGGTTAATCAGGTTATCGATACCTTCGGTGGAACAAAAGCGTGCATGAGCAAAAGGCAAATCGCGGGAAATAGCCAGCACCTTGGTATTTTCCAGTCCGGCGGCCAGTTCGTTGAACTTACGAACCGAGGCGGCACAAACCGGCGTATCGAGACTGGGAAAGATATTGAGCACAAGGGTTTGGCCTTTGAAATCTTTGAGGCTTTTGTCTTGCAAATCGGTTCCGGTTAGTTTGAAATAAGGCGCATCTTCGCCTACGGGAGGCAGGTCGTGATAGATACGTACGGGTTGGCCTTTGAAGGTTACTTTTGTCATGAGTTGAAATTTTTACGTAACCAAAGATACTATTTTACGGGGAGATAAACTATTTTTTTGGTTTTGAAAAAATCTTCCTCGAACCAACGGGAGATGGGAATCACCTGTGCACGGGGAAAATCCTTTAATTCCTCCGACAAGTCACCGCCTTTGAGGGAAATAAGGCCGTTGGGAAGGGGATGACGATGAAGGGGCGAAATGTTTTTCCGGGTCCAGGCCACCAGGCGGGGCAAGGCCGTTACGGCACGGTTGACCACAAAGTCGTACTTTTCCTTGTGTTTTTCTAACCGATTTTGTTCGGTGGTGACATTATCCAATTCAAGCCGGCGGGCGATATCTTCCACGGCGCGAATTTTTTTTCCGATAGAATCCAACAGGTGAAAATGCGTTTCGGGAAACATGACCGCCAAAGGAATCCCCGGGAATCCCCCACCCGTTCCGGCATCCAACACGCGGGCACCCGGCAGAAACGCGATAAATTTGGCAATGGCGAGGGAATGCAACACATGGCGCAGGTAGAAATGCGTCATATCCTTGCGGGAAATAAGGTTGATCCGGGCGTTCCATTCGGCATATAAATCGTACATGACACGAAACCGGGATTTTTGCAAAGCGTCCAGCCGGAAATATTTTTCGATTAAAGATATATCGTCCACTTTTGCCGTTTTAATCACAAATAAACGAAAAATATTAAATTTGTACCGAACTAAAATAAATCCGAATGAGCACATCCGTTCCCAATCCACCGCAAAACGAAGTGGATATTATTGAATTTTTCCGGTATGTAGGAAAGTTTTTTTCTAAAATCGGTCGTTTTTTTCGCTCGTTATTCGGAATTTTATTTGATATATTACTTTTACGGCCTTTTTCTTATTACAAAAGATATAAAAAAATTATAGGTTTATTTCTTCTATCAGCTCTCATTTTAGGTATTATAGCCGATTCCAATAAAAAGACGATTTACCGCGGCGAATTATTGGTAACGCCTCATTATGATAGCGGTAAGGAATTATACACACGTATCGAAATGTATAACAATTTGGCACAGGAAGAAAATTATGAGAAATTATCCGAATTACTGGGAATTTCAAAGGATACGGTGGAACATTATTTGGGATTTGAAATAAAACCTAATATTAACGAGAGGATTTTCATTCGAAGCTTCGACGAATTTACACGAATTGTAGATTCCACCACATTAAAGAAAATTTCTTATGACACTTACAAAGAAACATTTAAGGAACAGGAATTCGATTACCCGCAACATATTATTTATGTCAAAGCGGATCGTCCGGATGTACTTAAACCGTTAAACCGTTTCTTTGATAACCTTTTGGGGGACTTGCCTTTGTTTCAAAAAAGAAAAAACAATGCCCTCAAACTATACGATAGCCGTATAAACTACATTTTACAAACCATCGCCCAAACCGACAGTTTGCGAAAAGCCATAAACAATGCTATCGAAAATATGGGTAAAGGCGGGGCCAACGGAAAAGGTAATAATATTATTGTAGGAGGAACACAAATCAAATTTCCCGAAAAAGAATACGATCTGTTTCAAGAAAAGAAAAAATTGGTGGAGAATCTTACCAAACTCAAAGGCATGAAAATCGAAGCGGATAAAATACTTTTACTTAATTCTTATTTTCCCGACAACGCTCCGGTTTATAGTCCTTTTTGGCAGAACTATAAATTGTCCTTTGTGGTCACCATGTTGATTCTGCTTTTGCTTATCTTCTATTTTATCGATTTATTGACTTATCTCAACCGTAAATATCATTCCGCCTTAAACGGAAAGGAGAAATAATCATTCATGAAAGTCATCGCCCAACCCTTCGATGGATGTTTCCTGCTCGAACCCCGGGTGTTTGAGGATGAAAGAGGATTTTTTTACGAATTTTATCAAAAGAAAAAATTCCGGGAAGCTACCGGATTGGATGTGGATTTTGTTCAAGATAATATGGCCGGTTCCCGGAAATATGTTTTTCGCGGCATTCATTTTCAGCAAAAACCTTACGAACAAGCCAAATTGGTCAGCGTGGTCCGGGGAAGCGTTATGGATTTTGTGGTGGACCTTAGGCCCGGTTCCCCTACTTTCGGCCGTTGGTATGCCGCGGAATTGAACGAAGAGAACCGGCGCCAACTCTTTATCCCAAAAGGATTCGGCCATGCTTATTTGTCCCTTTCCGGCGATACCAAGGTGTTTTACAAAACCGACGAATATTATCATCCGCAATACGATGCCGGCATACGCTTCGACGACCCGGAAATCGGCTTGAAATTACCCGTTGAAGCGGAAAAATTGATTCTGTCGGAAAAAGACCGTAACCTGCCTTATTTGCGCGAAATTTTCCACTTATGAAACCACGGGTTTTGGTAACCGGAGGAGGCGGAATCGTAGGTTCCACCTGGCAACATGCCGCGCCCACGGCAGATATGGAATTACGGGTGGCCGGCCGTAGCACTTTGGACATAACCGACGAACGGCAGGTACGGGAAGCCGTGGATGCCTTCAAACCTCATTTTATCGTCAACGCCGCCGCCTTTACCCGCGTGGACGATGCCGAAACACAGCGCGAACAAGCCTACCGCGTCAACGTGACCGGAGCGGAAATCCTGGCGCGCCAAGCCGAACGCACCGGCGCCGTACTGATTCATTACTCCACCGATTATGTTTTCGACGGAAAACGCCGTCAACCGTACCGCGAAGACGACCCCGCCAATCCCCTCAATTATTACGGCCTTACCAAATGGCTGGGAGAAGAAAAAATACGGGAAACCATCCAGAAACATTACATCATCCGTACGGCTTGGGTTTACGGAGGCTTCGGACATAATTTTATCCGCCTGGTGCTGGATTTGGCCGCCCGGCACAAAACATTGCGTTTCGTAAACGACCAAACCGGAAGCCCCACCGCCGCGGACGATTTGACCGATTTTACCTCGTTTCTTATCCGCAACGCGGATGCACCTTTCGGCACATATCATTGCAGCCATTTAGGTGAAATCACCCGCTACGACCAAGCGCGTTTTATTGTACGCACCATGGGTTTGAACACGGAAATCCTTCCCGTTCCCGCCTCTTATTTCAATCCGCCGGCCTTGCGACCTCCTTATTCCGTCTTGTCAAAAGAAAAAATCATACATCTGCTGAATCGCCGGCCTAAGAATTGGGAAAGCGGTTTATATGATACCTTGAAAAAATATTACTTATGAAAAAAGTGGAACATATCGGCATAGCGGTAAAAAATCTGGCGGAAGCCGAAAAACGTTTCGAAAAACTTTTGGGTACCGCTCCCTACAAACGCGAAACGGTGGAATCGGAACAAGTGACCACTTCTTTTTTCCATGCCGGAGAAAGCAAAATCGAGCTGTTGGCATCCACGGTTTCCGGAGGGGTAATCGATAAGTTTATCGAGAAACGCGGCGAAGGTATTCATCACATCGCCTTTGCCACCGGTGATATTTACGCCGAAATCCAACGCCTGAAAAAAGAAGGCTTCATACTCATTAACGACAAACCCAAGAAAGGCGCCGACAACAAACTGGTTATTTTCGTACATCCCAAAAGCACGGGCGGCATATTGGTGGAATATTGCCAGGAAATTCCGGATGAAAACGAAGATGTAGCGAATTTTTAGAAAATAAATTCCCAATTGTTGTCCGGATAAGCTTTCATCATCTTTTCGATACGGGGCAATAGAATCTTATCCAAACTTTGGTTTTCATTGTTGGAAACCAGCAAACACCGGCGCCGGTGGCCTTGCTCGTGATTGAGGCGCATCACCGCCTCGGCCAGGCTGCCGCTTCCGGCAAAAAAATCCATCACGGTGGCATCCGGCTCCGAAGCCATTTCCAATAGGTATTGAAGCAAACGAACGGGTTTGGGATGCGAAAAAGCATCCGCCAAATCCCATTTACGCAAATCTCGAATGCCTTCGGTCTGGGAAATATTCTTAATCACCGACGAAGGAGTCAGCGCGCGGGGTTCGTTGACAAATTTTTTCAAACGCGGAACAATCCTTCCGCTGCCCCACCAAATGCGTCCGTCGGCATCCAAACGCTCGAATTCGGCGCGGCTCACATGCCATTGGCGCGTTATTTCCCGCCCCGAAGGCGTGACGACGGTGTAATAATTCTTTCCCTTGGGATTGGATTTGGCCTTGGATTTACACAATTCGGCACTGATCCACGGACCGCGGGGGTCGTTGTCGCGATTGTCATAGGAACGCGTGAGCGGCGCCATGACACGCGGCTTGCGAAAACGGGTGTTTTTCCGGTCCACATACCCCACCACAATGTATTCGTGATCGATACGAAAACGCTTGCTCCGCTTCATTTTTCCCTGTCCGGCCGTGCCTTCGCGGGGCACTTTGTCCCAAATCATTACTTCCACGTTCTCGCGACCGAATATGTCGCGCATCAACAAAACCAGATGCGGAAATTCGTGGTCGTCAATGGATACGAACATTTTTCCCAAAGGTGTCAGCAACTTATAAGCCGCTTCCAGCCGCGGGCGCATAAAATCCGTCCAGGCTTCGTGACGGCGGCGTTCGTAGCGGCCCCACATTTTGTCCCGGTAGGTTTTGTACTGCATGATACCCGTGTTGTAGGGCGGATCGATATAAATGAATTCCACCTTGCCGATAAATTCGGGCAGGATGCGCCGCATCACATCCAGATTGTCGCCTTGGTAGAGGCGGTGGCGAAGAGGTTTGGCCTGTTGCGAACGGGAAAGGCTCATATTTACCGGGCTTGGCGGGCGATTTTCAATCCTTCCTCCAAATAGATAAAGAAATCTTGCGCATAGGTCCCGGGGCGGCTGAATGCCTTGCGCCGGCCGGTGCGTACGATGACGGTGTGTTCGGCGGGTATGACCATAACGTACTGACCCAAATGGCCGCGCATGGTGTAGCCGCGCACGCCGTTGTGTTCAAACAGCCACCATTGCATGCCGTAAGGCACGTCCGGCCAAGGTGCGCGTGTCATTTCACGGACCAAGGCACTGTCCACCAGCTGCCGGCCGTCCCAATTTCCTTCATGTAGCATCAATCGACCGAAACGGGCAAAATCCCGCGCACAAGCATTGATGCAACAAAAGGCTTTTTCCATGCCGCCGTCGCGGTCGGTGTTCCAATATGCCTCGCGCCGCATTCCCATGGGCTTCCAGAAACTTTCGGACAGGTAAGCCGCCAAATCCTTGCCGGTGGCGCGCCGCACGATCATGCCGAGAAACTGGGTGTCGCCGCTGGAATAAAACCAACGCTCGCCGGGCGGATATACGAACCGCACTTCCTTTATCATCAATTTGTCCAAATCCTTGGAAAAATAGCTCTCGGCCGTGATACTGAACGGGCTGTAATAGTTTTCGTCCCAATCGGTGCCGGCGCTCATGGTGGCCAAATGGCGTATCCTCACGCTGTCGGCATACGGACCTTGGATTTCCGGGATAAAATCTTTGACTTTTTGGTCCAAACTTTTGATATAGCCGTCCTCAATGGCCTTGGCCACCAGCAGCATGGTGATGCTTTTGGCCATGGAAAAGGAATTGGTAAGCGAGTCGCGGCGAAAACCGTTGTAGTATTGCTCGAAGAGCAAGCTATCGTCCTTGATCACCAGATAGGCGGCGGTTTCGTATTCCCGGTGCGCATCTAATAGGCGCTGCGAAGCGGGTATGCGGTTGTAATCCTCGTGCAAAGGCCATTCGCGGGTGCGGCCTTTGGGAATTTCGCGGTAGGGATAACGTTTGAAATCGGAAATATCGCTGGTCATGTGGCCTTTCAGATACACCTTTTTAATCCCTTGCACCAGGTAGGGATAGCGGATGAGCACCACGGCCCCCGCCACCACCAGCAAAACCATCACCGCCAAGAGTATTTTCATAAGCACACGCATTGGGTACGGGATTTATCGCTTGGTGTTACGGGATTTGTTTTTCTTGGATTTCTTTTTCTTCTTTTTCTTGCGGGTGCCGTTGCGTTTGGAAAAATCGTCGGCCATCATAAAGCTCACCTGTTTCTTTTCCAGGTTGACACCGGCCACGCGTACGCGAATGTCGTCACCCAGGGTGTAGCGCTTGCCGGTACGTTGGCCTACCATGGCCTGTTCGTCGGGATCGTAGATGAAGTAATCGTTGATCATCTCGGTACGGCGTACCATGCCTTCGATGAGTGTGTCCACCAGTTCCACGTAAATGCCCCATTCCGTTACGCCGGAAATCACGCCGTCGAATTCCTCGCCGATATATTCCGAAATATATTTGGCCTGCATGTAGGCAATGCTGTCCCATTCGGCATGTTGGGCATTGATTTCCATGTCGGTGGTGTGGATACATTTCTTCTCGTAGGCCTGTTTGTTGCGCGGTTGTTTGCCGTCCAGGTATTGTTGCAGGAGGCGGTGGACCATCATATCGGGATAGCGGCGGATGGGTGAAGTGAAGTGGGTATAGTAGTCGAAGGCCAGGCCGTAGTGGCCGCGGTTGTCGGTGGTGTAAACGGCCTTGCTCATGGTGCGCAGGACCATGAGTTCCACCAGGGTGCGTTCTTTTTTGTCGCGCACGTCTTCCAGGAGTTTGTTGATGGCGCGTGCCAGAGAGCGGTCGTTGTCGGCGCGAAGGCGGTAACCGAATTTTTTGATCACCTTGCGCAATTCGTCCAGACGGTCCTTTTTGGGCTTGTCGTGAACGCGGTACACGAACACTTTGCCTTTCTTCTCCTTGCCGACGAATTCGGCCACGTGGCGGTTGGCCAGCAACATGAATTCTTCGATCAACTTATTGGTGTCGATGGGAATTTTCACATAGATTTCCACCGGATTTTTGTCTTCGTCGAGGCGGAAGCGTACTTCGGAACGTTCGAAACTGATGGCGCCTTTGCGGAAGCGGGCGGCGCGCAGCTTTTTGGCCATGCGGTTGAGCACGTCCAGTTGTTCGTGGAAAAGACCTTTGCCGTCGTCCAGGATTTTTTGGGCTTCTTCGTAGGTGAAACGTTTGTCGGAATGGATGACCGTCCGGCCGAACCAACGCTTATAGACCTTGCCGTTTTCATCCATTTCGAACACCACGGAGAAGGTGAGCTTGTCCTCATTGGGCCGCAGGGAGCAAAGTTGGTTGGAAAGCACTTCGGGCAACATGGGAATGACACGATCCACCAAATACACGGATGTGGACCGCTCGTAGGCTTCGCGGTCGATGACGTCGCCGGGGCGTACGTAGTGGGTTACGTCGGCAATGTGGACGCCGATTTCCCAGCGGCCGTTGTCCAGTTTGCGCACCGAGAGGGCATCGTCGAAATCCTTGGCATCCACGGGGTCGATGGTGAAGGTAATACGGTCGCGCATGTCGCGGCGGCGAGCGATTTCGTCCCTGGTGATGGCGGCGGGTAGTTTTTGGGCGGCCATTTCCACCTCCGGGTCGAATTCGTAGGGCAAGTTGTATTCGTCCAGGATGGCGTGGATTTCGGTTTCGTGTTCGCCGGGTTTTCCCAGCACTTTAATCACGCGTCCGAAAGGGCTGCCGGCTTTTTCGGGCCAGTCGGTCATTTCCACCACCACCTTGTCGCCGTCGCCGGCGCCGTTGAGGTGATCTTCGTCCACGTAGAAACTTTTGTACATTTTGGGATCGTCGGGATCCACGAAGGCAAAACCTTGGAGCATACGCACGATACCGGTGAAGCGGGTTTTGGCACGCTCGATGATACGCACGATTTCACCTTCGGGATTGCGGCCGGGACGGTCACGCAGGATGCGGGCTTCCACCAGGTCGCCGTGAAGGGCTTTGTTCAGGTAGCGGTTGGGAATGAAAATGTCTTTTTCCAGTTCGTCGGTCACCACAAAGCCGGTGCCGTTGTTGGTCATGTCCAGCACGCCGATAAAGAGGGTTTTGGGCTTGATACGGTATTTGCCTTTGGAGGTTTCTTCCAGTTTGTCTTCGTCGGCCAGGCGTTCCAGTTCGCGGCGGAGCCATTGTTTGAGCTCGTCGGAACGAAGTTCCAGCATGGCGGCCAGTTGTTTGTAATTAAAGGATTTCCGCGGCTCGGCACTCATGATTTGGAGCACGCGTATGAGGAGTTTTTCGAATTTATCGGGCATGGTGATAAGTTATTTTTTACAAAGTTAGGTTTTATTTGCGGAACCGGGGGAAAATTGAAGAGACGCCGTTAAGTGATTTAACATAAAATTCATTAACCTTTTTAGCCTTGCTTTTATTTTAGATTGTACAATCGGAACACCGTTATAGATTATAATTCGTAATTTATAGTTATGCTTCATTATTAGCATATTTATTCCCGTCTATGGCGGATACGGCACTGCAATCATCAAAAAGAAAAATCTTTCCGCTCCATTTTTTACCAAATTGCCAAGGAGGAATTGGCTTTGCTTTGTTGGAAACAAAAATAACAGGTTAGTCTCCATATATAAGTTTTGCCATAATTGTATTTGAAAGATAGTTTTTATTCAAATTACGGCTCATAATGTTATTATCTCTTCACTTATTTACATGTAATTGAGAATTATTGTTTTGGCATCAACATTTTATACTTTTAACTCCCCTATCATAAGCAGCTTAACGAATCAAGGCAATATGCCCTACAAATAATTCACCGTTTCGCAAGCGGACTTTGAACCAATAATCGTCGGCCGGCAGAGGTTTTCCTTGATAGGTGCCGTCCCAACGTCCGGTGTTGGCTTTAAATGTTCCGAGTAGACGTCCGGAACGGTCATATATATATACATCGGTTCCGGGAGAAAGAAGTTTGGTATGTTTAATCTGCCAAGTGTCGTGATATCCGTCGCCATTGGGAGTTAAATATTTAACATAGGTAAGCACATATTTGACGGTGATATAAAAGGACGTTTCATCGAAGCAGTGTCCGCTGGTGGCGTAGATATAGAGACGCATGTCTTCGTCGATGGTATCGCCGGGATAGAAAGCGGTTCCTTGTCCTCTGCTTTCGGAATAATAACTTCCGGATTGAAGAGGCGGTAAAACGAAATAATTAATTGCCAATGTATCGGAAAGACGGTCAACAACCGGCGTGGGGTAAATATGGACGTTGAAGGACGATTCGTTATAGCAATGACCGTTGGTAGCATAAATGTAAACCGTTTGCGAGGAAGTGAGCGTATCGCCCGCATGGAGTTGCGTACCGTTGCCGCCGGATTGGGTGTAATAGTCGCC
>JAADEB010000118.1 GCA_013153655.1 Chlorobiota bacterium | reverse complement strand
CGTTTTCCGTTTACCGTGTCCCGAAAATGCACCGGTCATCCGTCATCGGTCATCCGTCAATATTATCGATTTAACGATTTAACGATTGCACGGTTTAACAAATCTATTCAACTATTCAACAGAATTACCCGATTTAACGATTTAACGATTTAACGATTTAACAAAAATTATCGCTTCAACAAAAAAATCACCTCCCCTCCAAGGCATCCTCGTTCAGGCGCTGCCAAAGCAAATCCTTTAATTCCTGTAAACCCTCGCCCGTAAACGAGGACACAAACACATAAGGAATATCCAATCCCGCCTCTTCCAGTTCGCGGCGGATTTCTTCCTTCAATTCGTCGTCCAGCAGGTCGGACTTGGTTATGGCCAATATGCGTTTTTTGTCCAGCAATTCGGGATTGTATTTTTCCAATTCGTTGAGCAGGATACGGTATTCCTTTACAATGTCGTCGCTATCGGCGGGAATGGTAAACAGGAGCACCGAATTGCGCTCGATATGGCGCAGGAAGCGGTGACCGATACCTTTGCCTTCGGCCGCTCCTTCGATAATACCGGGAATATCAGCCATGACAAAGGATTTGTAATCACGATAGGGTACGATACCCAGATTGGGTTTGAGGGTAGTAAAGGGATAATCGGCTATTTTGGGTTTGGCGGCGGTAAGTTTGGACAGCAGGGTGGATTTGCCCGCATTGGGAAATCCCACCAAGCCTACGTCGGCCAGCACTTTCAGTTCCAGGATTTTCCAGCCTTCTTCGCCCGGCAAGCCCGGTTGTGCGTAGCGCGGTGTTTGGCGCGTAGCCGAGCGAAAATGCCAGTTGCCCAATCCGCCCTTACCGCCTTCGGCCAGGATAAGTTCCTGTCCGTGCTCGGTGATTTCGCCTTGCAGTTCACCCGTTTCCGCATCGCGCACCACCGTACCCAATGGCACTTCGATGATGATATCCTTACCGTTGCGTCCGTGGCGCCTTGCCGCCCCGCCGGGTTGGCCCGCTTCGGCCTTAAAATGCTTGTTGAATTTCAGGTGATAAAGGGTCCAGTAATTGCGGTTGCCTCTCAGAATCACATGACCGCCCCGGCCGCCGTCGCCGCCGTCGGGACCGCCTTTGGGAACGAATTTTTCGCGACGCAAATGGGTGGACCCTGCCCCACCCTTGCCCGATTTGACAAAGATTTTGGCATAATCCACAAAGTTCCCTTCGGTCATTCCGTTTATTTCAATTGACTGATAATGTCCAAAATTTGCTGATGGATGCTTTCGATATCCTGCAATCCGTCGATGGGGTGAAGTACGCCTTTTTCGCGGTAGAAATCCTTAATGGGTTCCGTTACTTCACGGTATTTTTTCAGGCGCTTGACAATGGTAGCGCGGTCGGTGTCGTCGGAGCGGCCGCTGGTTTTTCCGCGGTTGAGAATACGCTTGATCAACACTTCTTCCGGCACCTCCAAGGCAAACACGGCATTGATACGTCCGCCCCTTTCGGCCAGAAAGTCTTCCAAGGCTTGGGCCTGCGAAGGCGTACGCGGGAAACCGTCGAAAATAATTCCTTCGGCATCGCGGTGTTTGTCCATTTCCGATTTGAGCATTTTAATGGTTACTTCGTCGGGAACCAAATCGCCGTTGTCGATATAGGATTGCGCCAAGCGGCCCAATTCGGTCTGTTGCTTGATATGATGACGAAAAATATCACCCGTGGCAATATAGGCAAAATGCAACCGGTCCCTCAACAAACCCGCCTGGGTTCCTTTGCCCGCTCCCGGCGGGCCGAACATAATGATATGCACCATTTTTTCGAATCTTATTTTTTCAGTTGATAAACATCTTTCAGGTTTCGCCCCAACTCATTATAATCCAATCCGTAGCCCACGATGAATTTGTTGGGAATTTCCATGCCGGCAAAATCCACCGGCAGGTCTTTTTTGTAGGCTTCGGGTTTATAGAAAAGCGTAACGATTTTGACAAAAGCCGGACGGTGTTTTTTTAGCTCGTCCACCAGGAATGCCAAGGTGTTGCCCGTGTCCACAATATCTTCCAGCAGATACACTGGACGTCCTTCCAGGTTTTCGGAAGGAGGAATCAGCAAACGCACCTTTCCGGTGGATCCGGTGCCTTCGTAGGATTTTACACGCATATAATCCAAAATCATTTCGCCGGGATAAGCCTTGGCAAAATCGGCGGCAAAAATCATACCGCCTTTCAGTACCACAACAAACACGGGTATTTCGTCCGCTCCGGCGGCATCGGCATGCACACGCCGGGCCAATTCCTCCACTTTTGCGAGAATCTCCCCGTGAGGAATATAACGTACGAACCGCTTATCCAGAATTTGAATTTCCATCCGATTTTTAAGATGCACAAAGATAGGATATTTCCTAAATTTTTTAAAACCCCGTCAAACTTATCTTTTGTCCTTGAAAAAATCCTTTATCAGCTTGGCCGCTTCTTCGGCCAAAACACCGCTACGCACCCGGGTTTTGGGATGTAACGGACAATGAAGGTGTTCGTATCCGCGCTGCATATCCGAAGCCCCGTAAACCAGGCGTCCCAGTTTGCTCCAATATACGGCGCCGGAACACATGCTACAAGGTTCCAGGGTGACGTAGAGCGTACAGTCGGGCAGGTATTTGGCATTGAGGTACGACATGGCCGCCGTAAGGGCAATCATTTCGGCATGGGCGGTGGCGTCATTCAAAAGTTCGGTTTGGTTGTGGGCACGGGCCACGATGCGTTCGCCGCATACCACCACGGCACCCACGGGCATTTCTCCGGCCGATAATGCTTTGCGGGCTTCTTTCAAAGCTTCGCGCATGTAATATTCGTCCCGGTCCTTCATCAATAAGCTTTTTTATCTCCGCGAATCATATTGTACACGGTTTGGAAGATAATTTTAATATCCAACAGGAAAGACCAGTTTTTAATGTAATGTATGTCGTATTTTACGCGGTTGATAATATCTTCGTCGGTTTTGACTTCGCCGCGATAGCCTTTTACTTGGGCCAAACCGGTTATGCCGGGTTTCACCTGATGGCGGGGCAGGAATTTACCCACCCGTTGTTGGAAACGTTCGTTTTCCTTGATCATATGCGGACGGGGACCCACGATGGACATATCGCCTTTGAGCACATTGAAAAATTGCGGCAGTTCGTCTATACTCGATTTCCGCAGAAATTTACCCAAACCGGTAATACGGTTATCATCTTTGGAAACTTGCTTGATATCTGCTAAATTATTGGGTCGCATAGACCTGAATTTGTATAGATAAAAAGGCTTATAAAACTCCCCGTTGCGTAATTGCTTGAAAAATACCGGCCCCTTGCTTTCCAATTTGATGGCAATAGCCAAAATAGGTGTGAGCCACGACAAAACACAGAGGATCACGCATGATGAAAAAACAATATCAAATACACGTTTGATAAAGGCGTTCAAAGGTTTATCCAAAGGCGATTTGGCCACATGAAGAACGGGATAATATTCGAAAAATTCCAGGTTTAATTTGTTCTTAAACAATTCTTTGTTGTCGGGTAGAAATTTCAATTGTTTAAAACAATCTTCCGAAAGGTCGATGAGTTGATTTAATTGCGCGTCTTTATAACGAAGCGATGAGAAAATCACATTGACATCCCGGGCATTATCCCTAACATATTTTAGTCCATCGTCGAATGTACCGATTACTTCCGGGTATTTACCGAAATTATCATCGGAAAAGAAACCCAAAAAACGATAACCGAAATCTTTGCGGCGATCCAATAGTTGTTTGAACTGTGCCAATTCTTCATTGTAACCGAAAATCACGTAATTACGCAAATTGTATCCCCGTTCACGATATTTTTTAATGGCGATAAAAAGGAAAATATTTTTCAAGAGCACCAATAAATCGAACAATCCCAAATAAAGCAATAAATCCTTGTTGTCATAGAAGATATGGAATACCGCCAATAGTGCCAGAAAATAAAGATTGAAAATAAAAATTTGATTGAAATATTTGGCCAATAGTTCATTAAGCGTAAGGGTACGTGGAATTTCGTAATATTTTACCGCCACGGAAATAATGCTCCACCCGGCCACCAACAAAAACATCATAAGCCAATCCACATTACCGTGAAACATTAGGCGATATACCAATAACAAGATACTCAGGTCCGTCAGATACGAGAGCGGAGAGATAAGAAAGGAAAATCTATGTTTAGCGGTCCTTTTGGGCATAAATTAAGGTTTTATATAACGG
>JAADEB010000044.1 GCA_013153655.1 Chlorobiota bacterium | reverse complement strand
GTATCGACGACGATACGGAACACGAACCTCTGTCGGAAGATTTCTACTACATCGTTCCCGACAAATGTACCGAATGTAAAGGTTTCTACGACGAGCCTCAATGTATAGCCGTTTGTCCCGTAGATTCCATTATCGAAGACGAAGAACACGAAGAATCCGAAGAAGAACTCTTGGCCAAAAAAGCCAAATTGCACTGCGAAGAATAATTCGAATCCTCTTGATTATTCGTATCCCTCCTGCCACAAAGGAGGGATTTTTTTATGCCCGAACGATACGAAAATGACAAATTGTATGCTCCGGCTGACAATTAGGACGGAATTTGCACAAAGGTTTAATTATTGATTATCTTTGAAAACGAAAAAAACGGATTAAATTATGATACTGACAAAAAAACACTTGGAAATCCTCGAATTGGTATTTGACAAAAAATTGGACAGCATCGATTCTTTGGAAATTTTGGAATCGGACAAGGATTATTTGTACTACGTACAACTGGTCCAAATGGGATTGCTCCGGGAAGATGATGATCATTTCTACCTGACCTATCCCGGCATGATGCTTATGGAAGGCTACCGCATCTCGCAAATGAACGGCGTGATGCCCGACTTGAGCCAATATTCGGACGACTTCCGCTTCGTGGGTAGCGAAATCATCAATATGCTCTACACGGCCGAAATGACCAAAGACCGCGTGAACGATATCATCAAACCCGAATTGGAAAAACGCGGCCTGGTGGTCAACAACCTGCTCAGCGAATTCGGCAAAAAGGTATTGGAAGTGTACGAAATGGTTCGTCCTTACTTCTACGTGAACAGCAAATTGCAGGAATTCCTCAAAAAAACCCTTCCCGGTCCTTCGCCCAAGCGCGAACTCCTGGATGCCGACAAATTCCAAATCCTGGAATCGGAAGCCCTGCGCCTGATGGCCTTTTCGGCTCCCTTGGGAAGCTACTACAACCTCACCGGTACCGGCCAACAATTGCGCGCCGCCTTGCTCAAAGGTGCTTTCTTCAAACCCATTAAGGAAGAACACCTCCAAGGCATCCTGGACCTGGTGGCCGGATTTCCCGTCAACGACGACATCAAGAAAGACTTCCTGGCCCAAGCCGTCATCGACGAGGACGAAAACCTCCTGCCCGCCGGCGAACACCTGCTTCGCGCCGCCGACCTGTTCTACGACGAATTCAGCATCGAACCGCTGAGTATCGACATCGACGAACTGGAATACGGCATCCTGGAAACCATCAAGGAAATAGAAGAAAAATCGGCCCAAAATCCCGACTACACGGCCACCAAAAAGAACATCAAAGCCGCCTTTGTGGACAAACGCTACAAGGAAGCCCTCCACCTGAAAGAAAAATACGGACGCCGGCTCAAAGAACTTCCCAAACTCAAACAACGTTATGTGGAAGAATTGGAGGTGACCAAAACGGCCGAAGAATGGTTCAATAAAATCTATGATTTCGATGCCGCCTTGTTCGGATTGCAAGGGTTCCAACTGATTGAAACCGACCTGGACAAAGCCGGTAAAATGTATTACAAACTCACGGACGACGGCGCCGAAGTGATTGAAAAATTGCATCAAAAACCGCGTGAAATTCCCGCCGAAGGCGTTAAGGCCGTCACCATTGCCCGCCACGCCTTCCTCTCGCCCGACCGCCGCGCCATCGACAAGGCCAACGAAGCCGGCCTCATCAAGAACGCGCCCACTTCCACGGGACGTTTCTTCGCCCGCCTGGCCTACAACAACAAGACGCCCAACATCACCAAATACGGTCTGGAAATCCTCAAAAAGATTCCCTACACCACCGGCGTCTATCTGGAAGACCTCCAAAAGGAATTGCCGCACTATGACGAAGACACGCTCATCCAAATCATCGAAAAACTGGATGCACGCGCCATCGTTCATTTCTATCCCAACAACCTGATTTTCCTCACCGAACCCGGCAAGAAAATCAAACACGCCACCTCGGGTCTGGCCGGCGACTTCAAATATCCCGTTACGCCCGACATGATCCACATGTTGCGCGCCCTGGCCGAAGTGGGTAGCCTCTACGTGAAAGAACGCAAGGTGCGTATCCTGCCCGATAACTGGAAGAAGGCCCTCAAACTCCTGAAAATGGACCTGGAAACCTTCGAAAACACGCTTACGCTCTTGCGTCACGCGCGTTATGTAACCGGCAACGGCATCACCGAAAACGGCCTTCTGCTTATCGAAGCCGCCGAAGAACTGGAAGACTTCGAAAGCTTCTGGACCGAAGTGGAAGTCTAACCCGCTTCATGATATATCCAACCGAAAAAAATCCCTTCCCCGTATCGAGGAAGGGATTTTTAGTATAAAAAAACCTGCGGCCATCAGAACCGCAGGTTTTATACTAACCGCTAATTAAATATTACACGTAACCTTGTGCCAGCATGGCATCGGCTACTTTTACGAATCCGGCGATATTGGCCCCGCGTACGTAATTGACGTAACCGTCGGGTTCGGTGCCGTATTGGATACAGGATTCGTGGATGTTGTTCATGATTTGACGCAATTTGGCATCCACTTCTTCGCGCGTCCATTGCAGGCGAATGGAGTTTTGGCTCATTTCCAGACCGGATACGGCCACACCGCCGGCGTTGGAAGCTTTGCCCGGAGCGTAGAGGATTTTGGCTTTTTGGAACACTTCGATACCTTCGGGGGTGGTAGGCATGTTGGCACCTTCGGCCACGCACATGACACCGTTGTCCACCAGGGTTTGTGCATCCTTGCCGTCGATTTCGTTTTGGGTGGCGCAAGGCAAAGCGATGTCGGCTTTAACGCCCCAAGGTTTTTGCCCTTCGAAATATTGAGCCGAAGGATATTTTTCCACATATTCCTTAATTCGGCCGCGTTTGACGTTTTTCAGGTGCATCACGAAGGCCAATTTTTCTTCGTCGATACCGTCGGGATCGTAAATGAATCCGTTGGAGTCGGAAAGGGTGACCACTTTGCCGCCCAGGTGGATCACTTTTTCGGTGGCATATTGAGCCACGTTACCCGAACCGGATACCAGTACGGTTTTGCCTTTGAAGCTTTCGCCTTTGGTGCCGAGCATGGTTTGGGTGAAGTAAACCAAACCGTAACCCGTGGCTTCGGGACGCAGGAGCGAACCGCCGTAGGAAAGACCTTTACCGGTCAATACGCCCGTAAATTCGTTTTTGAGTTTTTTGTACATACCGAACATATAGCCGATTTCGCGACCGCCCACGCCGATATCGCCGGCCGGCACGTCGGTGTCGGGACCGATGTGACGGAACAGCTCTTGCATGAAGGCTTGGGTGAATCGCATTACTTCCATATCGGACTTGCCGTGAGGATCGAAATCCGAACCGCCTTTACCGCCGCCCATGGGAAGGGTGGTAAGGGAGTTTTTGAACACTTGCTCGAATCCGAGGAATTTCAGGATACTCAGATTCACCGTGGGGTGGAAACGCAGGCCGCCTTTGTAGGGACCGATGGCGGAGTTGAATTCCACACGGTAACCGCGGTTGATTTGCAAGTTCCCTTGATCATCCACCCAGGGTACGCGGAACATAATCACGCGTTCGGGTTCGATCATGCGTTCCAAAAGCATTTTGCCTTTGTACTTGGGATTTTCTTCTATAAAAGGAAGTACGGTCTCAGCCACTTCGTAAACGGCTTGGAGAAACTCGGGTTCATGGGGATTACGCTTCTTGGCGTAGTCCATGAAAGCTTTTACTTTGGCATCCATAAGAATTTTGGTTTAATGAATTATGCTCAAATATAGAGGATATTTTTTAGCTTAATATTTGTTAATTGTCATTTTTTTAAAAAATCGATTTTTTTGCCCGTTGGTCCTGCATAAAGAAAAATCTATTCAATCAAATTTTAAACACATAATAATTTTTTTGCTCGTCATAGATATTTTTTTATTAACGTCATAATGTACCCGCAACCCTTTACCCTTTGCGCATATTGTCGTATTTTCGTAAAAAATTTTCCGGAGCTTGGCCAAAAAGAAGACCGACAAACGAACCCCGCTCATGCAGCAATATTATCGCATCAAACAGCAATATCCCGATGCGGTATTGCTCTTTCGTGTGGGGGATTTTTACGAAACATTCGGCGAGGATGCGGTACGTACGTCCAAAGCTTTGGGTATTGTGCTCACCAAGCGTGGCAACGGTTCGGAAGCCGAAACGGCCTTGGCCGGATTCCCTTATCATGCATTGGATACCTATCTACCCAAGCTGGTGAGGGCCGGTATGCGGGTGGCCGTTTGCGAACAACTGGAAGACCCCAAAAAAGCCAAGAAAATCGTCAAACGCGGGGTGACCGAGGTGATTACCCCCGGCATAGCTTACAGCGACAATATTCTGGACCGCGACAAAAACAATTTTCTGGCTTCCGTTTATATCGACAAAAAAAATACGGGTATCGCCTTTATCGATGTGTCCACCGGGGAATTTTACGTGGCCCAAGGTTCGCCGGAATATGTGGCCAAATTGCTCGCCAATTTCAAACCCAGTGAAGTGGTTTTCGCGCATGCCGACCGCAAACGGTTTACGGAGCTTTTCGGCGACAAGTACTACACTTTTGCTTTGGACGATTGGATTTTTCAGGAAGATTACGCTCGCGACCTGTTATTGGAACGTTTCCGCACGGCTTCGCTCAAAGGTTTCGGCATCGAAGGTATGACAGCGGCGGTGATTGCCGCTGGGGCGGTCCTGCACTACCTCAAACAAAATCTGCAAACCGACACGGACCATATACGCCAAATCCGCCGGCTGGTGGACGACGAGTATGTATGGATGGACCGTTTTACCATGCGCAACCTGGAACTCCTGGAAAGCCCCCATGGCAAAGAAGCCACCCTGCTACACGTCATCGACAAAACGCGCACGCCCATGGGCGGCAGGTTGATTCGCCAATGGATGGCCTTTCCGCTCAAAGACCCCGAAGCCATACGCCGCCGCCAGGATATAACGGAAGCCCTGGTGAAAGACGACGCCTTGCGTACGGAACTGAGCGAAATGTTGCGCGGCATCGGCGATTTGGAACGGATACTTTCGCGAATCGTTACGGCCAAAGCTTCGCCGCGCGAGGTGCTCCAACTGCAACGAACCCTGGATCAAGCCGCCGCCGTCAAAGCAATATTGAACCGCTCCGGAAAAAAAGAATTAACGGAATTGGCCCGGCGGTTACAAGCCGACAGTGAATTAAGAAAATTGATAGCCGGCACCTTGACCGATGACCCGCCCTCCCAATTGGGAAAAGGCCAAGTAATCCGCGAAGGGGTTTCCGAAGAATTGGACCGCCTGCGCACGCTACGTGAGCAATCGCAGACATATTTACAGGAAATCCTCCAACGCGAAATCGTAAGGACCGGCATTTCATCGCTCCGCATCGGTTTCAACAATGTTTTCGGCTATTACCTGGAAGTACGCAATACCCACAAAGATAAGGTACCTCCGGAATGGATACGTAAGCAAACCCTCACCTCGGCCGAGCGTTACATTACTCCCGAACTCAAAGAACTGGAAACACAAATCCTGGGTGCCGAAGAAAAAATCCTGAGCCTGGAACAAAGCCTGTTCGAACAATTGCGTGAAAAAATCAAGGATTATATCACCACGGTTCAAAACGATGCTCGTCAATTGGCCCGCCTGGATGTTTTGCAATCCTTTGCGCTTACGGCCGTTCAGCATTTTTATGTGCGGCCTCACATAAACGACACACATGTTTTGGACATCAAACAAGGTCGTCATCCCGTGATCGAATATCATTTGCCCGAAGACAAGCACTATGTTCCCAATGACGTCTGGCTCGATCGCAAGCGCCAACAAATCATGATGATCACCGGACCCAATATGTCGGGTAAATCGGCTCTTTTGCGCCAGACGGCTTTGATAGCCATCATGGCCCAAATGGGAAGTTTCGTTCCCGCCGCTTCGGCCGAAATCGGTTATTTGGACAAAATCTTCACACGCGTGGGAGCCAGCGATAATATTGCCATGGGCGAATCCACTTTTATGGTGGAAATGAACGAAACGGCCAGCATTTTGAACAACCTGTCGGACAGAAGCTTGATTCTTTTGGACGAAATCGGAAGGGGGACCAGCACCTATGACGGCATTTCCATTGCCTGGGCCATTGCGGAATTTTTGCACGAACATCACACCTGGCCTAAAACCCTTTTTGCTACCCATTATCACGAACTCAACGAAATGGAAAAAGAGTTCGAACGTATCAAAAACTATCATATTGCCGTGAAAGAATACGACGGCAAAATCATTTTTATCCGCAAACTGGAACCCGGCGGCAGCGAACACAGTTTCGGTATTCATGTGGCCCGCTTGGCCGGTATGCCCGACTATGTCATTCGCCGTGCCGAACAAATGCTGGCTTATTTGGAAAAACATCACCGCCGGACGGAAGAAAGCAAAGACGAAAAGGAAACGGTGTCCGGCATGCAACTGAGCTTTTTTCAACTGGACGATCCGCTCCTGGAAGAAATCCGCGATTTGATATTGGAATTGGATATCAATAACCTTACTCCCGTGGAAGCCTTAACCCTGCTGGATAAAATCAAGAAAAAATTAATTGTTAAACATAAAAAAAGATAAAACCATGTATATGAAAAAAATCATCATCGCCTTGTTGTTTTTGAGCCTGTGGACAAACGGATGTAAGCATACCGAAAAGACCGGAAAACAAGAACCGCAAGTGCCCGCCAAAGAAGTCGAAAAGGACGAAGCCGTATTGAAATTTCGCATGATCCCCGTGGAAAACATGACCGTGGAACAAACGGCCAAAGCCTTTAAGGATTATCTCCAAGGCGAAGGTATGTATTATCCCAAATTCCAGGATTTCCACAGAGCCGCCACACTGGACAATGTGGAATTCGAGATGCGTCCCACGGTGCTGGTGGTCTACGGAAACCCCAAAGAATTGGGCCGCTTGATCAACGAAAACCAGGAAATTGCCTATGACCTTCCGTTCCGGATATTGGTTTATCAAGATGACAGCGGAAATGTGATGCTTCTGTACCGTGATTTCGGTTCACTCAAACAACAATATATCCTCACCGACCCCAACGGTATTATGGACAAATACGACAAACTGATGAAGGGTTTCGAGAAAAGGTTGCATCAAATTCAAATCAAACGGCAAAATGAAAAAACTCTTTAAGCTCCTGAAAAAAAAGGGGTATGTGGCCGTTCCGCTTTATCCCCTACCCGTTACCGATCGTGACACACATCATTACTTGGTGGAAGTAAAAATCAACGGACGTAGCGGCTTTTTTATCATCGACACGGGATCTTCCACCACGGTGCTAAATATTGAAACGGCAAAATATTTTAAAGTAAAACCCATGACCGACCAACCCGAAGTGGAAGCCTACGGAGCGGCGGATGTTCCTTTGGACATTACCTTTACGAAACCTGTCAAAAAACTGCGCATCGGCAAATGGAAAATAAAAGGAATTCCTTTGGTTCTCATGGACATCAGCCATATCATGCAACAAATCGACGGCATCGAAATTCACGGCATTATCGGAGGTGATATCCTGAAATACGGCCGTGCCATTGTGGATTACGGTCATGATATGTTGTACCTCAAAAAACCCGAATGAACGAACATCGATTTTGGGCCTTGGTGGTTTTTGTGTCCGGCTTGTTGATGGCCGGATGGAATTTTTATTTGTTGTTAAGCGTACATGCCGGAACGGCCGACAAGGTTTTTCGCCTGCTCATCACCGGCGTCATCCTGCTGATTACATGGGTGGCCTATATGCAAAGCAAGCGTAAGTAAAAGACTTTTCCGTAAGGTCGGAACCATTCCGGCCATTATGGTTTCTTCATGCACGTCAACGCCATCTCCTATCGTATGAGGGAGAAGTGTCCTTTCACGATTCGTCCCGAAGGCAATTTGACCACATACCAATAATCGTCGGAAGGTTGGGGTACGCCGTTATAGGTGCCGTCCCATCCGGGGTCGGCATCGGTAAATTGTTTTAGTAAGAGACCGTAGCGGTTGTAGATATACACGGTGGTTCCGGGCAAACGTTGCACATTGATCACCTGCCAGTATTCATGCGTTCCGTCTCCGTTGGGTGTAAAATACTGAGGGGCACCCAGAAGATCGACAATGGCCGATACGGTGCCGCATCCGTTTTTATCCCGGACATAGACCGTGTAGGTTCCGGGATACAAGCCCTCGAAACGGTTGCTATCCTGATAATTTACGTCATCCAATGAATACTCATAATCACCGTTTCCGCTCACATATACGGTAATGCTATTATCGCTACCGTTGAAATCCACCGTCTCAATGCTTTCGATGGTGGCAGGCCCCGATTCATCCACATGGATGGTTTTGGAATTGGAACAGCCGAAATTATCGGTAACGGTTACCGTATAATCCCCTCCGGAATAGATATATATGCCCCGGGTGGTGGCGCCGGTGGACCATTGATAGGCAACAAATCCGGAGGGCGCTTCCACATAAACCGAATCGTTCTGGCAAACCATATAGCTGTCATCCATATCGATTACGGGTTTGGGATGTACCACCAGGTTAAAGGAGCCTATATTATAGCATCCGTATTGGTTGTCCCTTATGACGTAATATACGGTTTGTTGATGAGGCGTCGTATTGGTATAAGGCGATGTGATGGGATTGGTTTGTGCCTCGGCATCCGCTTGGGAGGCGTAGTAAGTAATGGTGTAATCGGCGGCATTTCGTCCGTTGAGAATATCGGGTTCGGCATCTTCCAGCGTAAATTCCGCCATACCGTCATCGTCTTCATCGCAAACTTCCAAATCGGGAACCGTGTAGATTTCGGGAAGAGGATGAACGATAATATGAAAATGCCCCACATTGCTACATTCCGTTACGGTATTTTCCACGGAAAACCAAACCGTTTGGTCGTAAGGGGTGGTAGTGGTGTAGGGATCCTGAATGGGATTGGTTTGTGCCTCGGCATCGGATTGCGAAGTATAATATTCCACCGTATAGGTACCGGGATAGGTTTGGCGGGTGGTAATATTGGCATCATAATCATGCAATCTCAATGTGGTAAGGCCGTTTTGGGCGGTGTCGCATACTTCGATATTGGGTATGCTATCCACCCGGGGCAACGGATAAATTTCGATATTGGTTTGAATATGGGAGGTATCATTGTTGACCGTGATAATTTCCGCTTGAACATTATATGTACCGGCTGTTGAATAAGTATGGGTTGCTTCGGCTTGCTGAGGATTGCCTTGCACGGGAGGAGTGGTGGCGGTGTTTCCATCACCGAAATCCCAATTTACGCTTCCGATATCCACATTGGAAGAAACAAGGAAATGGGCTTCTTCGTCCACACAAACATTTTCGGTTTGAATTTGAACGAAAAAAGTCTGAATAAATTGAGGTAAACCTTGCCGGGAATAGGCGTTATTGGCCATGGTCATGGAACGATATTGAAAATTACAGGCACTTCCCAGTTGATCGGGATTATTAATGGTGCTTATGTAATTTCTACCTATATCATAAGTTTGCGACTCGGCCACATAAATTCTACCGTCGATACCCAGTTGTAAGGCACCACGATATCCGCTTTGAGAAGCAATGATATTATACTGATAAGGGGTGTTATTCAAATCATATTGTAAAATATACGCTTGGTTTTCCGATTCATTTGTCCCTTTTACATAAAGAATTTCCCCGGAAGGAGAAAATTCCACGCCATAAGGCTTAAAACCCGAAGGCATCGGCAATGATACCTGATTGGATGTATGACCCGTATTTATATCGAAATCAAACAAATATAAACTGTGTAAATAAAAATTGGCCAAAACGAGTTTATTTCCCCGGGGTGATATCTTCAAATAACCGTGAGTCCGGTCCGGATCCAAATTAACAAGTGTACGTGTATGAACTACCTGGCGCACAATGCCGTTTTGATCTATTTTAACCGCATATATGGTATTGGCAGGCGAAGAATATGTTCTCACCGGAATAGTTAAGACAGAAGAAGTAGGAGCGGGAGCAAATGTAACCACCCAAATATAATTCCGAGAAAGATTAGCCACAGCCGATACTTTTTCTTTTACATGTTCAATAAGCAAAATATCCCGTTCGGAAGTAACCACATCACCCGCACCATTTCGCAAATTCATATCCACCAAAGAATAACGTAATCCTCTGTCCCTGGATGAATAAGCTTTATCAACCGAGAAAACATAATAAAGATTAGGATGAAAAGGGCGTGGAACAATAAGCCCCGACTGCGATGAAGAAGGATCGCCGCTCAAACCTCTCCCGTTTGGCATCGGTATATGATTACGATCATATATAACGATCCCATCGGTGTACATAAGTAAATTTCCATTCGGATCCGAAATGGCAGAACATCCTTCGATGGTTCTCAACTGACCCCGCACCACCGAAACGGGACTTGTATTAAAATCCAAACCCGCATATGTGCCGAAATACCAATGCGATGCTTCCAATTGACCGAATAATGCCGGAATAAAAAATAGAAAAAATATGTAAAACACTAACCTCTTCATTTAATGAACGTTTTATATTAATCTCAAAGATATAAAAAAATATATTACCTTTCATGCCATATGGTATAGATAACATTGTAAAATAACGCCAAAACCCCTATTTTACTCCCCAAATTATGGATGGAATGGATATTTCATTGCTTTCGGATATAGCCCGTACCTACGGCACGCCGGCTTATGTGTACGATCTGCAAAAAGTGGAGGAGCGTTACCGGCTGCTGGAAAACCGTTTTCATGATCTTCCCTTGGATATTCATTACGCCGTAAAGGCCAATGCCCATCCGGCCGTTTTGCAACGCTTGCGCGAACTGGGTGCCGGAGCGGATTGTGTGTCGATACATGAAGTGAAGCATGCCTTGCAGTCGGGTTTTGAGAAGCATCAAATTCTTTACACCCCCGCTTGTCCTTCACTGGACGATTTGGACGAAGCCTTTCGCCTGGGGGTCCGGGTTCATATCGGCGCCTTGGAATATTTGGATTATGTGGCGCGGAATTTTCCCGGCCGTCCCATCGGTTTGCGGTTGAATCCGGATATCACCGGTGGCGGTAACGAAAAGATCGCCACGGCCCACCGGCGCAGCAAATTCGGCATTCCATGGACTTTTTCCGGCAGGCTCATGGAGCTAATTGAAAAATACGGCCTGCATGTGGAAGGTTTGCATGTGCATATCGGTTCCGATGTTAAATCATGGAAGGACTTGGCCCGGGGGGTGGATTTTCTCACGGATGTGGCCCCGGCCTTTCCGCAATTGCGTTATTTGGATTTCGGAAGCGGTTTGAAGGTACCTTACCGTCCCGGCGACAAGGAAATGGATGTGAAAGCTTATGCGGATCATATCCGGAAACGGATGTCCGCTTTGCCCGGCATCCGGATCAAATTGGAACCCGGGAAATTTCTTACGGCCCAAGCCGGCGTTTTTTTGATGCAGGTGAATGTGGTCAAACAAATTCCCGGCGCACTTATTGCCGGCGTTAATACCGGATTTCATCATATGTTGCGCCCCATGTATTACGATGCCTATCATCATATCGAAAATATTTCCAACCCCGGCGGCGAACCGGAATTATATGATGTGGTGGGACATTTGTGCGAAGAAGACACCTTTGCACGAAACCGCCGTATTGCCGGCATCCGGCCGGGTGACATATTGGCGCTCCGCAATGCCGGTGCTTATGGTTTTGTCATGGCCTCGCGCTACAACCTTCATCCGCTACCCAAGGAAATCATTATCGACGGCAAAAAAGTGTACGAACAGTAAACCGCACCGTGAAAATGCTTATATTTGATTCCAACTTTTAAGTTTTTGATGATGAAAAAAATATTCGTTTTTTTATTAATCCTTACGGGCCTGGCCTGGATGATTTCTTGCGGAACAACCAAAGAAAGAATCCAAATAGTGCGGGATGCCGAGGATACTTTGGCAGGTCAAAACGTTACGGGGAAATCATATATTGCTCGCACCGTGGCTTTCTACAACCAGGAGAACCTGTTCGATACCATAGACGATCCAAAAATCAATGACGATGATTTTACGCCCAACGGTCGTGATGCATGGACATCCGAACGATATAAGCGTAAGATCAATCATCTGGCCCAGGTGATTGCCGGTATCGGACGCCGGGAAACCAAAGCGCCTCCCGTTATTGTCGGCTTGGCCGAAGTGGAAAACCGGGCGGTAATCGAAGATTTGATTCATGATCCCAATCTGGATAAATATCATTACGGAATAGTACACTACGACTCGCCGGACCACCGGGGCATCGATGTGGCTTTGATTTATGTCAAAAGTGTATTTCAACCCACACATACCCAAACCTATCCACTGAAAATCTACGACGACGAAGGTCATCGTATCTATACCCGGGATGTTCTGCTGGTTACGGGCCTGATGGACGGTGAGCAAATTCATATCATTGTCAATCACTGGCCTTCACGCCGCGGAGGGGAAGCCAGAAGCCGCCCGCTACGTATGGCCGCCGCCCGCCTGGACATGCGTATTATCGACAGCATCCAACGTGAAGAACCTCATGCCAAAATCATCATGATGGGTGACCTGAACGACGATCCCGTAAGCCCCAGCGTCAAGGAAGTGCTCCGTGCCAAGGGCCGTAAAGCCGATGTGCAACCCGGAGGTCTCTATGCCGCCATGGAACATTTCTACCGGGCCGGTATCGGCACTTTGGCCTATCGCGACAGTTGGAACCTTTTCGATCAGATTTTTCTTTCCTACCCCCTTATCGAAGGAACTTTAAAAAACAAAAAAGATTATTCCACCTTCCAATTATGGAAAGCGGGTATTTACAACAAACAATTCCTGACCAACCGCAAAGGTGCCTTCAAGGGATATCCTTTCCGTACCTATGCCGGCGGTCAATACTTGGGAGGTTACAGCGACCATTTTCCGGTTTATGTGATTTTGGTTAAAGAGCGATAAAACCCGAATTGAAATCCAAAAAAAATCCCGCATACCTGAGGTATACGGGATTTTTTGTTAGCCGGAAAGAGCGATAAATGGCTCTTTCGCAAGGTTTGTTTAGATGCTTTCGGTTTCAGAAATTTTGGCCAAAATGTCGGCATAAGGGAGAATCAGGTATTCTTTACCGTCCAATTCCACCTTGTTGCCGGCATATTTTTTATACAACACCATATCACCGGGCGCGATGGCCGGTTCTTCGATGTTACCGAGTGCTACCACACGGGCCACGGCGGGTTTTTCCTTGGCCGTGTCGGGGATGATGATACCCGAAGGCGTTTTGCTTTCGGCAAATTCGTCGGTGAGTTCCAAAAGTACGTTCTCGTTTAGCGGTGTTAATTCTTTCATAGTGGTCGTTTTTTATGGTTTTTTGAAATTTATTCCGTGGGAATATCCAGCATCCTGCTGATTTTAGGCACGTCGAATCCGATGATGATTTTTCCGTTTATATCCGTTTGCGGCACACCTCGTTGACCGCTTCGGCGAACCATTTCGTCGGCGGCTTGTTTGTTGGCGGCCACATTGATATCCGTGTAGCGGATGCCGTGTTTGTTCAGGTATTGTTTCAGTTTATTGCAATAAGGGCACGAAGGCGTGGAATAGACCGTTACGCGCTTTTGGGGTTTGGCCTCTTGACGCCGGATGCCGCTTCCTTCGCCGCGCAATACCTTTTCGTAGTAGGCGGGCGATTGGCATCCCTTAATCATGTTGCGTACTTTGCCGTCTTCCATCACCACCAGGGTGGGAATGCTCGTTACCCCCAGGCGGGGATGAATGTCGCGCGTACGGGCCACATCCACCACGAAAACCGGAAAATCTCCTTCGATTCCGGCCAAATGACCTTCGGCACAACTGCCGTTAGCGCTTCCCTCTTTGGTAAACAAGAGAAAATGGCGCTTGTGGCTTGCGCTGCGTTTTTGCCAGTCGTTGAAGTCACTTACCTTTGTCAGCTGCATGTCGTCCCTTGGTTTCGTGCTCAAATTAACAATAAATATGCCACCGGCTCATATGGTCACGGGAAATGTCAATTTGTCATTTTCGTTTTTTGGAACGATATATGTGAACTTTTTAAAGACTATTTTTGCAACATTAAAAAAAAGACCAACATGAGAAAAAAACATACATCCCGCCCATATACTTCCTCCCGGCCGCAACATGCCGGTCGAAGCGGCGGAAAATTTTCATCCCGGCGCGGCAAGGCCTTCGTACGCCGCAAGCCGCGTGAAGTAAAACCCGAGTGGCCCATGCGGCTCAACAAATATTTGGCACATGCCGGTATTGCTTCGCGCCGGGATGCCGACGAATTGATCAAAAACGGTTTGGTGACGGTCAACGGCGAAGTGGTAACCGAAATGGGTTACAAAGTCAACGAGAACGACGAAGTACGTTATGGCGGCGAATTGGTACGTCCCGAAAAAAAGGTTTATGTGTTGCTCAATAAACCCAAAAACTATATCACCACCACCAAGGACGAGCGCAACAGGAAAACCGTTATGGAATTGGTACGCGAACCGGCCAAAAAATTCCGCATCTTCCCCGTAGGCCGCCTCGATCGTAAAACCACCGGTGTGCTTCTGCTTACCAACGACGGCGATTTGGCCAAAAAACTTACACATCCCAAACACAAGGTGGAAAAACTCTATCATGTGGTGCTCGACCGTAATCTGAAACAACAGGATTTGCAAAAAATCCGTGAGGGTCTCAAACTCAACGACGGCATGATTTACGTGGACGATATTTCATACATCAAAGGAGCTCCGCACAACGAAGTGGGCGTTAAAATCCATTCGGGCCGCAACCGCATCGTACGCCGCATATTCGAACATTTGGGCTATAATGTGCAAAAGCTCGACCGTGTTATGTTTGCCGGACTGACCAAAAAGGGTGTGGAACGAGGTCATTGGCGTTATTTGAAAGACAAAGAAGTGAATTTCCTGAAAATGCTTTGACAAGCTTCAACGGCTTAGGTGCTATCCCGGAGCCGCTTTTTACGGAATTCAAAATTTTAGGTGCCGTCTACGGACGGCTTTTTTTTATGGTTTTAACGCAGCACATTCATTAATATCAAAATTTTTCGGTCATTCTGGCGTAAAGCATCCATTTTGGCGTAATTTTTTAAAAAAAATACCCGGAAGTCTGTTAGATTGTCGTTTTTGAGGGGAAAGGCATTATTTTTATAACCATTGGATTGTCAATCAATTAAAATTTAAAATTATGATTAATTATCCTGCACGAAAAGCTTTTTATGAAGGCTATATCGTTCACACCAAAAGGCTGGCTATCGCCTTCATTCTTTTGGGACTTGTCGGGATTTTCTTTCCCGGATTGCTCGGAATGACCACCGCCGTATTTGTCGGATGGGTAATGTTTTTCCTCGGTTTGTCGGCCGCCTATTACACTTACAAAGTAGATTCCAAAAGTGTTTTGGGCTGGATAAAGGCATTGTTGCTTATCGTAACCGGTTTGTTGATGGTATTCAAACCCTTGGCCGGTGTGGTGGCTTTGGGATTGATTGTGGCCGCTTATTTGTTCATTGATGCGGCGATCAACTTTTCGCTGGCTTTTACCTTGAAACCGGCTGTCAACAAGATTTGGCCCATTCTTAATGGTTTGGTAAGCACTATTTTGGGGGTAATTTTCATTATGTATGCGCCCAATCCTTTGGCCACTTCCTGGTTATTGGGTTTGTATGTGGGTATCAGTTTGCTTTTCGACGGCTTTATGTTATGGTCGTTGGGTAAAGGTGCCGACAAAATCGTGGTGGAAGAATTGTATATCGAGGAATAAGACCATTACGTGTTGCATTCAACGAATTCCGCCGCGCGGCAAAGCCGCGCGGCGGAATTTATTTTATAAACCGTTTCAAAAATCAGAACAATTTCAAGTCGTCCAGCACTTGCATTACTTCGCGTACGTGTTCGTATGAACGGTAGAGCAATGCTTTTTCTTCCTCGTTGAGGTCCACTTCGATGATTTTTTCCACACCGTTTTGGCCCAATTTTACCGGCACGCCGAGCGCCACGTCTTTCAGGCCGTATTCGCCGTCCAACATCACACATACGGGCATAACGCGGTGGCTGTCCAATACCACGGCTTCCACCATTTGGGCCACGGCTGCGCCCGGTGCATACCAAGCCGAGGTACCCAGGAGTTTTACGATTTCGCCGCCGCCTTTTTGGGTGCGTTCCACCAGGCGTTGGATGGTTTCGCCGTCCATCAATTCGGTGAGCGGGATGCCTGCCACGGTGGTGTAGCGGGGAAGGGGAACCATGGTGTCGCCATGACCGCCCATCAGCAAGGCGGTAACGTCTTTGGGCGAAACATGAAGCGCTTCGGCAATAAAGGCTTCGAAACGACCCGTATCCAACACCCCGGCCATACCGAATACGCGTTCGCGCGGCAATCCGGTGGTCAAATAGGCCGTATAGGTCATAACATCCAACGGGTTGGACACCACGATATAAATGGCATCGGGTGAATATTCGTAGGCTTTTTCCGCCACGGATTTCACGATTTTGGCATTGGTGCCGATAAGGTCGTCGCGGCTCATGCCCGGTTTACGCGGCAATCCGGAAGTGATGACCACCACGTCCGAATTGGCGGTTTTGGAATAATCGTCCGTATAGCCGTGTACACGCGTATCGAAGTAATTGATATGCGACGATTCCCAAATATCCAAGGCCTTGCCTTCGGCCAAGCCCGGTTTGATGTCCAACAGAACGATATCGCTGACAATGTTTTTGTTGGCCAAAACATCGGCCACCGTAGCGCCTACGTTACCGGCGCCGATTATGGTTACTTTTTTGCTCATAACACTGGATTTTTTCTTGATATAAAAGTATTTGTTTCCCCGTCAATTATAAATGTTAATTGTCATCTTTTCGTCCCATTCTCCTCTTTCGGTACTTGCCGTCCATATAGAACGCAAGTTTTTTCGCCTTGATTTTTACAAATTCCATAAAATCCCCAGCCCTATTCCCATCAGGAGCAGACCGAAAAACCTTCCGAGCAAACGCTCGTAACGCTTGTAACGAGCCCGCACGGAACGGTGGGTAAACACAAGGGAAACAAAGGCAAACCACAGGAAAGTTACCGAAATCAACATAAACGCCGTAAGCATCAAAAACCAAGCGGGTGCATCGGGGGGAATCAATGCCGAAAACAAGCTCATAAAAAACAGGGAAGCCTTGGGATTAAGCACGTTGGTCAGAAATCCCGTTTGTATGGCTTTACGGGCCGGTGGCAGGGAAACGGTTTCTTCCCCGCTTACCGGATCCATGGCCGGAACCGAACGTAAGCTTTTTATACCCGAATAAATCAAATAAAGCGCTCCGGCCGCCTTTACCAAACGAAACAAATAAGGATTTCGCTTCAAAAGCAAAGCCACCCCCCAAATCGAATAGGCCACATGTACGCCGATTCCCAAAGCAATACCCGAGGCGGTGAGCAATGCCGTCTTACGGTCATGTGCCACCGCATTTTTGACCACCATGACAAAATCCGGACCGGGACTCATAACCGCCATCAAATGAATCACGAATATCAAACCCAATAAGGATAAATACGACTCGGTCATAAAAATATTCATCCAAATCAAAACTACAATTTTAAACAAACCGTACAATACATATTTTAATGATATCAATTTTTTTATCAAATCCCAAAACAAAAAAAATTAAACTATTTTTGTGGCATATCAGAAAACGGCTCATGGCGATTATCAAACATATACGCAACTTTTCCATCATTGCCCATATCGACCACGGAAAAAGCACCCTGGCGGACCGCTTGCTGGAACTGACCGGTACGCTTACCGAACGGGAAATGAAGAACCAGGTTTTGGACGATATGGACCTGGAACGCGAACGCGGCATCACCATTAAGAGTCATGCCATTCAAATGGACTACGAATTCGAGGGAGAAAAATACACCCTCAACCTTATCGATACACCCGGACACGTGGATTTTTCCTACGAAGTGTCGCGGGCCATTGCCGCTTGCGAAGGTGCGCTGCTGGTGGTGGACGCTTCCCAGAGCATTCAGGCGCAAACCATCAGCAACCTTTATTTGGCCTTGGAACACGATTTGGAAATCATTCCAGTGGTCAACAAGGTGGACCTTCCCGGTGCCAATCCCGAAGAAGTGACGGATGATATCGTGGATCTTTTGGGTTGCGACTATGACGACGTGATATGGGCCAGTGCCAAGACGGGCGAAGGAGTGGACAAAATTCTGGAAGCCATCGTCAAGCGGATACCGCCGCCCCAGGGCGACCCGGATGCGCCCTTGCAGGCATTGATTTTCGATTCGGTGTATAATCCCTACCGCGGTATAGAGGTGTATTTTCGCGTGTTCAACGGCAAAATCGCCAAAGGCCAACGTGTTAAATTCATGGCCACCGGTCGCGAATACGATGCCGAAGAAGTGGGCGTGCTCAAACTCAAAAAAGAGCCGCGGTCCGAAATCGGCACCGGCGACGTGGGTTACCTCATTTCCGGAATCAAAGATGCCCGGGAAGTAAAAGTGGGCGACACCAT
>JAADEB010000154.1 GCA_013153655.1 Chlorobiota bacterium | reverse complement strand
TTTGCCGGACGACACCATCCGCCATTTGGAATTCATTATCGACCTGTCGTTGGCCGTCATCGCTTTCTCGGCAGGAGCCGAATTGCATATCCACGAAATGCGCAGCCGGCTGAAAAGCATTCGCCGTAATACCACGGCGCAATTGTTGGTGACCTTTATTCTAAGTACGGTATTTGTTTATTACATCAGTGATTACATTCCTTTTATGAAGTCGCTGGGAAGCGGAGCGCGATGGGCCGTTGCCATGTTGTTCGGAACCATTTTTGTGGCGCGATCGCCGTCGTCGGCCGTGGCCATCATCAACGAAATGCGTGCACGAGGACCCTTTACCAAAACGGTAATGGGTGTTACCGTTATCAAAGATGTGTTGGTTATAGTCTTGTTTTCCATTACGTTTGCCTATGCCAAAGCGGTTATCAATGGAACGGAAACGGATGTAGTGTTTTTTGTTTTATTGGTTTTCGGGATATTCATGTCCGGATTATTGGGTTGGATTTTCGGTATCTTTATCAAATGGGTTTTGGCATCCCGCTTGGTTGATTGGCTGAAAAAAATACTGATTTTGCTCTTGGCCTACGGTATTTATTTCGTTAGTCACGAATTGGAAGCATTCACCCTGCGCCTGTTCCGTCATCCGTTTGAAATGGAACCTTTGCTTTCGGCCATCGTGGCGAGTTTCTACGTGGTCAATTATACGCCGTACCGGCAGGATTTCGAGGAGTTTTTGGAAGAAATTTTACCCTTTATCCTCGTGTTGTTCTTTACGCTTACCGGCGCCTCGCTGTCCATTCAAACGCTGCAATCGGTAATGGGATTGGCCGTTTTGTTCTTTGTATTACGCATTTTTACGCTGATTGTGGCCAATGGAATAGGTGTTTTGTGGAGCAAAGATCCGCGGAGATATTTATGGGTGGGTTGGATGCCGTATGTTACGCAGGCGGGTGTGGCCATTGGGTTGGCCGCTTTGATCGGAAATGCTTTTCCCGATTGGGGCAAGCAGTTTGAAACCATTGTAATTGCCATGATTATTTTGAATCAATTATTCGGACCGCCTTTGTTTAAATTCGCCTTAAATTTTGTACATGAATCTCATAAAAAACCCAAGGTTTACAAGGAAGATAAGGGCAAGCGGGCCTATATTTTTTCCTACGACAGCATTTCCGTAAGCCTGGCCAAATCCTTGCAGCAAAAGGGTTGGGAGGTGTATATCGTCACTTCGCGCAAAGATGTACAACGCGACGACCTGAACATCATCCATGTGGACGAATATTCGCCGCTCTATCTCAAACGCATCGATTGGAAACCCGCCGATGCTTACATCCTCCTGCATCCCGACGACCGGGTCAATTACCGCATCCTGGAATGGCTCTACGAAAACCTGGGTCCCAAGCTGGTGGTGGCCACGGTGCATTCGGCCGAGTATATGGACAAGATGAAAAAATTGGGTGTGATTACCTTGGAACCCATGTCGGCCTTGGTAAATATGCTGGAACATACGGTACGTTCGCCGCAGGCCATGGAAATCCTCATGGGCGAGGAAGGACCCACGGACACGGTGGACGTGGAAATCAAAAATCCCGATTTGGTGGGTTTGCATATCCGCGACCTGAAATTGCCGCATGACATCATCATCCTTTCGCTCAAACGGCGCAACAACACCGTGTTTACCCACGGCTACACGCGTCTGCGCAAGGGTGATATCCTGACCATTGTGGGTTCGCGAGAGAGTTTGCAAAAAGTCATTGATCATTTCGAAGCCGAATGAAACGACAGGTTCGCATAGGACTTTTCGGAGCGGGCCGCGTGGGCGGTCATCTGTTGCGCGCTTTCGACCGTTTGCCGGAGGTGGAAGTGGCGGGCGTTTGGACGCGCCATCCCGGGCGGCATTCCGTTTTGGCGGGACGGCGGGATTTGGTTCGCCGTCCGGAGGACATGCCGGAAGCGGACGTGTATGTATTGGCCTTGAAGGACGATGCCGTGGGCGAATTCTCACGGCATTTGGCCGGGCGCCGGGGCCTTACGGTACACACGTCGGGCGCGGTGCCTTCCACGGTGTTGCAAACCCGGAGGCGGGGCGTATTCTATCCCTTGCAGACCTTTACGGAACACACGGAGCCGGATTGGACTGCCATTCCCTTGCTCGTGTATGCACAAACCGCCGAAGATACGGCCTTGCTGGAACGCCTGGCGCGGATGCTCACACCCAAAGTGTTTCGCGTGGACGACGACCAACGGGCGCGCTTGCATACGGCGGCCGTGTTTGTGTCCAATTTTACCAATGCCATGGTGCAGATAGGCGAAGAGCTCAACCGCGAAGCGGGATTGCCGGAGGAATTATTGAAACCCTTGTTGGAAGCCACTTTTCGCAACATTCTGGAAAAAGGCGCCGAAGCCGTGCTGACGGGTCCCGCACGCCGCGGCGACATTAAAACCATAGAAAAACATTTGCGCCTGTTGAGCGAAGGAGGTCACCGTACCGAAAAGGACATTTATGAGGCGGTCAGCCGGTGGATTCTAAGAAAATTTTCCCATTAAATAACGCTTTTCCCCCTTGGATTCCAATAGAAATTTTATGCATAATTCAACTCGAAACCAAATCCTCATTCTCTTTAATCATTAATTTAAAATCCCCGATCTTCCATTATATTTTCCATGGAACGACTAACAACGATAATCACTCACGGCGTCACCCGGTTATTTCCATTTTTCAGTATGAATCCATTACTTCAAAAACAAATCAATATTTCTCCCCCATTATTATAACAACAACGGAAATATTAATAAAGCACCTAATTTATTTTTTAGATCTAAATAGCAATCAAACCTTCGATGTCTTCCATTTTTCGGTAGCGTGCGATGATTTGATCCGGATTTTCCATAACGGCCACAAAGGTCAGGGATGCGTATTTGCCGTTGCGCGAAAAGTTTTGTTTGAAATCGTAGGGAATATCGTCGAAACGTTGCTTGATTTCATCGATTTTGACCGGATCGTTGGGAATGATGAATTTGAACATATAGCGGGTGGGCCATTCGTGATTGTTCTCCAATTCTTCGCGCAGGCGCTTGTAGAATTCTTCCTTGGAAGTGCCTTGCAAGGGATTTTGCGCTCGGTTTTGTTCCTCGGGGTTTTGCTTAGGATTTTTGTTGTTTTCGTTGCTCATATTCTCTAAGTTTTTGTTTGATCATTTGTTCGGCAAGCAGTTCCAATTTCTTGTCGGTGATTTGATTATGCAATCGGGCCACATAGAGGCCGATATCGTAGAAATTTTCATAAATCCTGGGCGAGATATCAAAGGATTTGCCGTCATGGAACACCAGCGTAAGCTCCGGCACGGGTTCCGTAAGCGGACCGTTGGCATTGCTGATTTGATGGACGCCGGTGTCGATACGTTCCAGGTTTTCGATGGGATAGAATTCGTCGCGTTTGGTGAGGAAATGGGTGCGGCGGATGCCGTCGGAACGAATTTCCAGGCGGTACATTTTGCGGAAAAAAGCTTCCCACATAAGCCAAAGTCCGAACAATGCCATAAGGCCGGCCACCCAGTAGACCATGCGTCCCAAGCGGTCGTGGAACACGTCCGTCAGGTACCAAATGCCGCCGGCCAACAGCAGGGGCACGGCCAACATTTGTACCAGCAGGCCGATACGGAATTGCGATATGAGTTTATGCTGCGTCACCTGTGTTTATTCGGCGGATTTTTTGAAACCGGCACGTTGGATCAATGCGTCGATTTCGGGCGGCCGTCCGGCAAATTCGATATAAAGTTTCATGGGATGCCGGGTGCCTCCTTGTTCCAAAAGCCGGCGGAATCGCCGGGCGGTTTCTTTGTCAAATATACCGTTTTTCCTGAAAATGGAAAAGGCATCCGCATCCAAAAGTTCCGACCATTTGTAGGAATAATATCCCGCGGCATAGCCGCCGGCAAACAGGTGGCCGAATTGGGTGCTCATGAGCGTGCCTTCCACGGGCGGCACCATACGTACGGGTTCGAAAACCTCACGTTCGAAGGCTTCCAGATCCCGGGGCGGTTCTTTCATGCGGTGGTGCCACGCCATGTCCAAATAGCCGAATCCCAGCTGGCGCAAGGTGGCCATACCTTCCAGAAAGCGGCGGCTTTCGCGTAATTTGTCCACCATGGCTTCGGGCAAAGTTTCGCCGGTCCGGTAATGGCGGGCAATCATGGCCAGCACTTGTGGCTCGTAGGTCCAGTTTTCCATTACCTGCGAGGGCAATTCCACGAAATCCCAGTACACATTGGTACCGGAAAGTCCGGGATAACGTGTGCGCGCCAGCATGCCGTGGAGCGCATGACCGAATTCGTGGAACAAGGTGTTGACTTCGTAGAAATTGAGCAAAGCGGGTTTGTCGGCGGAAGGCGCACCGAAATTGGTAATGATGGAGATGTGCGGACGCGAATCGCGGCCG
>JAADEB010000123.1 GCA_013153655.1 Chlorobiota bacterium | reverse complement strand
CGGTGGCTTCCGTTGGTCGCCTCCGCCGCCGCGCCGAACCTTCGGCATCCCCTTCGCGCCCTGCCGCTTCGCCCCCTCGCGCGAAGCCAACCCATTAGCCCAACGCGCCGGGAAACGTAAAACGGAGAACGTAGAACGGGAAACGGTTATCGTAATGTAAAGACGCCGTATAACGGCGTCTCTACGAAAACATCAAAAAATCCAATACATCCGTGATATTCGTGTTATTCGTGCCATCTACGTTCCCCAAAACCACGTTCCCCGTTTTATGACCATTTACGCAAGCGAGCTTCCAGGTCCCGCAATTGATCGTCCCATTCGGGTTTTATATTGTTTTTGTGCGACGAAGAATGAAGATGTTGCCTGTACATTTCTTTTAATATAACAAGAGCTTTATGATAATGGTCGTAAGCGTCGGAAGGACGGTTTTGGTTTTCGGCTATTTCGCCAAGCAAGGTATGGGCGCGGACACTCATTTCATCGGTTGTATAACTGATGTGTTCCTTACGAAAAATCAGGGCGTTTTGCAGGCATTGGCGGGCTTGGTCCCGGTTGTTCAACAGCAGTTCCGTTTGGCCGCAGAGCAGATAGGCTTGGAATATGTTTCCCATTGCCTCCGGATAAGAAGGTTTAATGTCGTAGGTATGCAGGAACCACGGTATGCTTTTGCGGAAATACCGGGCGGCGCGCTTCAAAGCGTGGGGGGTGCGATGGCGAAAATACATTTCACCCAAGCGGAACAGATTCAATGCGGTTTGCAGGTTCAGATAATCCTTTTGCGGATATTGTTCCGCCACTTGACGACTGTATGCCGCGGCCAAACTTTGATGCCGTACGGCCGAGCGGAATTTTTTTTCGATATCCAGGGATTGGGGCTCGTAAAGTTTTGATTGGGCGGTGGGTTCGACGAAATCGTGAAAATAATATTCGGCGGCGCGGGCATGTATGCCGGCCAGGTAAGCGGGAAGTTCCGTATGTCCGCCTCGTTGGCGAAGTTTGTATGCTTGATGAAGGGCCACTTTTATCCACCACATGGCCCGGACGGGGCTTTCGTATTCATCTGCCAGGACGCTCAGGGAATAGGTATGCATCATGTTGTGATAGAGAAGTTTGGAATAAAATTCCGGAGTGGATTTCATTTCATCGGGCAAATACCGGGTCCATTTGTAGAGCAAGGTGTCAAAAGCCATTAACCGTTTCAAAATACCTGTGGCCACATATCCGGATTTAAAGGCCGACCCGGATATGCGGTGCATGATATCCCACAAGCGCTCATATACCGTATCCAAAGCATTTTCCTCGAAATGGAGGGCATATAAAAACAAATACATCAAATAACTATGAAAACTTTTTCTTAAAGGCAAATAAGGATCCGGTTTTTCGATATGAAATTCCCAAATGGAAAGAATCTTCCGGCTGCGTTCCAGATCCATAAGGCCACGCATATAATAATCTTCGGCTTTACGGCGCAGATTTTCCACCAGGGGGCGTGTATGTTTTTTTCGGGATATAACATGCCGCGGCCGGGTTATTTTATTGATATAATCTCTGATTTGAAGTGCCGTTTCGGGGTCATGCAGGCAATGGCGATAAAAGTCGCCTAAATGTTGGAGGGTAAAAATATCGTCGGCAACGGGGAAGCCATCGAATAAAAAACTCAGATCGAAATGTAAGTCAAACTCTTTTTTCGAATTATAAAATAGCAAAAGGCCTATATCGGGTTTATGTTCAAAATAGATTTGCTTAATGGCTTGCCAAATGGAATTTACCAGGTGCTTTTCAACTGCCGTCACGGGCGCGTGCTTCCAAACGAAATTCGGACGGTTTACGCCAAAAGAATCAAACAGTGCATTCAATCTTTTCATAAGAAACCGGTACAAGTGGCGGTAATTTATTTCCTGCACGGGGGAAATGATTTCCCATTCCTTATTCAGCAGCGATTCCCAGAGTGACGGATGTATGAAATAACTGTGAATATAATTCCTTTGGCGACCGCTCATGTAATAGTGTCCGGTTTTCGCATGGCGTTTGATAAGTTGTTCGTTAAGTAATAAAATCAAATCTTCCGAAACATCTTTTCCCATTATAAGGTTTAAAAGTTCAGGATCGATCGGTTCGGAATGTTTCAAGGCCAAAAACATCAACAACAATTTACGGTCATACGGGTAGTTTGCGATTTCGGCCATTAAGGGATTTTTTTCAAAAATATAAAAAAAATTTTCGGAATTAAGGAAAACCCGTATGGAAAAGTTTAAGGAGTAATGGTTTTTCCGTTTTTCCGGTGAATGTTTTTTCCTTCGAGTATCTGATTTTCCACTTCCAATTTACCGTATTCCAATTGTATTTCAGGGAAACGTCCGGATTCGATAAAGCCTTTGCCGTAAAAAATCCGGATGGTATCGGGGGTAAGCAGATAAACGGGTTGTTTTACCTCAAACCGGGCTTTTCCTTCCAAAACCACCCATTGGGGTTTGCGGCTCGAAAATTTGAACATGGCCGGTCCTTTCAGATAATAATGATTTCCCAATGCGTCTTCCACGAGGGTGTCGTTACGGGTTTCCACGATGCGGTCGAAATAGACGAAGCGGTCGATTTTGCGATACATGTCGCGAAATCCTTTGATGATGATAAAAATGCCGATAAATCCGAACACCACCGATATGATGTAGGTGATGCGGCGTGCTTTTTTCTTTCCTGTGCGAGGGCGGTTCAAACTTATTGTTTTTCTGTTCGCACAAAGCTACGAAAATCCTTATTGCATAACGATGAGTTTGGGTTGGGTCAATTCACGGATGGCATAGCGGGCGCCTTCACGTCCCAGGCCGCTGTGTTTCATACCGCCGTAGGGCATGCCGTCGATACGGAAGCCGGGAATTTCGTTGATCATAATACCGCCGGCATCCACGTCCCGTATAAAGGTTTGAATGTTTTCCAACGAATCGGAATAGAGGGCGGCCTGTAATCCGTAGCGTGATGCATTTACCTCCCGGATGGCGCGGCGAATATCCGGCACTGGATTGATGTTGACCACCGGTCCGAATATTTCATCCGCCATGACCGCCATGTTCATATCCGTTCCGGTAAGCACGGTGGGTGCATACAGGCGATGGCTACGGTCCAGGATTTTTCCCCCGGTGAGGATTTTGGCGCCCCCGGCCACGGCTTCGTCAACGGTGGCGGCTACGCGGTCCAAATCTTTTTCGGAGATGAGCGGACCGTTGGTGACATCGTCGTTCATGGGATTTCCGCTGATGATTTTACGGGTTTCGTCGAGGAAAATTTCCGTAAATGCATCGAAAACCTTTTCCATTACATAAATTCGCTGAACCGAAATACAGATTTGACCGGCATAAAGAAACGACCCGTAGGCCAGTTTTCGGGCCGCCCGGTTAAGGTCGGCGTTTTCGTCCACCACGGCGGCCGCATTACCTCCCATTTCCAAGAACACTTTCAAGGCAGGTGAAATTTTTTTGAGATGCCAGCCGACCTTGTCGCTTCCGGTAAAAGAAAGTAGTTTGAAGCGCGGGTCGAGGACGGCTTTTTCGGCCAGGCGGTTGTCGCTGAAAACCACTTGGATCAAGCCTTCGGGCAGGTCGGTTTGGGCCAATATGTCGGCTATCACTCCCATGGTGAGCGGGGTTTGGGGTGCGGGTTTGATGATCACGGGGGTGCCGGTGGCCACGGCGGGAATGATTTTGTGCAGGGCCAGGTTGAGGGGAAAATTAAAGGGGGATATGCCGAGCATGGGGCCGTAGGGAACCCGGATGGTGTAGGCGGTTTTTCCTTTTCCGTTGAGGTAGTCCATAGGGACCATTTCGCCGGCCAGGTTGAGGGTTTCGCGTATGCCGGTTTCGATATTATCCACAGCGCGGCGGATTTCGTTGCGTGCATACCCGGCGGGTTTACCCGCTTCGCGGATGATAAGCCGTGTCAACAGGTCTTCGCGTTGGAGAATGCCGTCGCGAAGGGCGGCCAGGATTTCGGCTTTGCGTTCGGCGCTGTATGTGCGAAAATGCCGGAAAGCCTTTTCGGCATGGCGGATGGCTTCGTCCCATTGGGAGGCGGTGGCCAAGGGAACCGTTCCCAAAAGTTCGCCGGTGTATTTGTCGAATACTTCGCTCTGTTGCGGGCTATCGGCGGGTTTGTTGCCGATGAGATGGAATGCTTTCATGGTTCCGGATTTTGGATATGAAGTTAATAAAATCTCTTTATTCCGGGGATGTAAACGGTTGTTAAATGGCGGGGTGGATTTGTTGAATAGATTTGTTAAATCGTGCAATCGTTGAATCGTTAAATCGATAATATTGACGAGGGACCGGTGACCGGTGAGGTCATTGCGAGGCTCCGCCGCGTAGGAATAAGCAAAGGAAAGCGGAGCCGTGGCAATCTCCTTCTGCGGAACACGGTATGAACTATTTTGACTTACTTCAT
>JAADEB010000124.1 GCA_013153655.1 Chlorobiota bacterium | reverse complement strand
TCCTCTTCGTGCACCACTTCGTCCGCTTGGATATAGAAGGCCCAATCGGAATCGGCGGGAACGGCACGAAAGGCCTTATTGGTTTCATCGGCCAGCACCTTGCCTTCGCGGCGGAGGTTTTCATCCCACCGTGTACGAATGATGCGTATTTTTTCCGGATCAATGTTTTGGATTAATTCCAAAGTATTATCGTCTGACTCACCGACGGCCACCACAAAATCATCCACCAACGGCAATACCGACCGGATGGATTCCTCTACGGGATAATCCAGAATAACGGCATTGCGCACAAAGGTGAAACCGGTAACTTTCATGCTGATTTATCCCGGATTAAACATTAAAAACGGATTGCAGGATTTGGCGGGATGAGCGGTCGTAGTCGAAATCCTTATGGTAGAACATGGCGCCTTTGCGCACATAATCGCTATCGGCTATGTTTCGTCCTTTCTTCATGATATATTCCATGGTGTCGAGGATATGTTCCACCTCGTCGTCGGTGGTGGTGGGATGGACGGATATACGGGTCCATCCGGGTTTAATATCCGTTTCGCCTTTCAATACTTTATTTTTCCATTCCTCCGAGCGTGCTTTATCCAGTCCCAAAAGATAATGTCCGTAAGTGCCGGCACACGAACATCCGCCGCGGGCCTGAATACCCCCCAAATCGTTGAGCAAGCGAGTAACCAACGTGTAGGGCAAATCACCGGTCAAAATACTGACCACACCGAATCGCCGCCGGTGGCGTTCTTCCAACACGGTAACACCGGGAATGGAAGCCAATCCCGGAATGAGCCGGTCGAGCAATTCCTGTTCGCGTTGGTGAATTTTTTCCGTACCCATTTCCTCTTTGAGCAAGATGGCCAATGCCGCCCGAATCATTTGCAGGTAACCCGGCGTGCCGCCGTCCTCGCGAACTTCGGGATTGTCAATATAAGCGGCGCCGTCCCAAGGGTCGGTCCAAACCACGGTACCTCCGCCGGGATGATCGGGGATGCGGTTTTGATAAAGGGATTTTTTCATGATCAAAATACCGCTGCCTCCGGGTCCGCCGAGGAATTTATGCACCGAAAAGGTGATGGCATCGGGCGAAGCGTCGCCTTTGGAAAGATCCATATCGGTATAGGGCGCCGAACAGGCGTAATCCAAAAAGGCATGGCCGCCGTATTTATGGGTGAGCCGTACAAAACGTTCGATGTCGGGCGTTATGCCGGTAACATTGGAGCAAGCGGTCATGGCCAAATAAATGGGCCGGTCCTTGTTGCGGCGCAGCAGTTCTTCGTAAGCGCCTGCATCGGGCAAACCTTGTTCGTCGAAAGGAATCAATACGGTATCGGCCACGGTTTCGAGCCACGAAATATGATTGGAATGATGTTCCATGCGGCTGACGAATACCACCGGCACACGCTCGAGGCTTTCCCTTGCCAACCGGCGGTAACGTTCGTGAACGGACAGGCCCAAAATGCGTTGCAGCTTATTGATGGCACCCGTCATACCGAATCCGGCTTGAATCAGCATATACTCGTCGCCTGCCTTCACATGGTCCTTGACAATTTGGCGTGCCCAATGATAGGCCTCGGTCATCAGACGGCCCGTGAAGGAGGTGTCGGTGTGGGTATTGGCCAGGTAGGGTCCCAATTCTTCGGAAATTTTTTTCTCGATGGGACCGTAGAGGCGTCCGCTGGCCGTCCAGTCGGCGTAGAGCATGGGCTTAATTCCATAGGGCGTTTGGATTTGTGCATCGATACCTACGATGTTTTCGCGAAAGGGTTGAAAATAACGGAGCAAACAGTCGGCGGGAGATGTGTCCATAGATTTAGAACAGTTTTTTTATTTGTTGAATGGTTTGTCGGGCGATTTCCGCCGCCTTTTCCGGAGAAGCGGCTTCGGTGTAAATACGTATGATGGGTTCGGTATTGGAACGGCGCAAGTGGATCCAATAACCGGGATAATCCAATTTTAGGCCGTCTTCCTTGTTAACGGCGGCTTGGGGATGCAGTTTTTCAAATTTTTCCAATATACCCTCCACATCTATCCCGGGATCCAACCGGATTTTTTCCTTGGCCATATGATAGACGGGATAGGTTTGTTTGAGTTCCGACAGGGTTTTTCCGCTTTTGGCCAAATAAGTCAGCACCAGTGCAATACCGGCCAATGCATCGCGTCCGTAATGCAAATCGGGCACGATAATTCCGCCATTTCCTTCACCGCCTATTACGGCGCCGGTGTCTTTCATCTTCCGGACCACATTCACTTCGCCTACGGCCGAAGCATAATAAGGTTGTCCGTATCGACCGGCCAAATCGCGAAGGGCGCGGGAGGAAGATAAATTGGATACCGCGGGTCCTTGGCGGTGTTGCCAAACATAATCGGCCACCGTCACCAGGGTGTATTCCTCACCGAACATGCGGCCTTTTTCGTCCACCAATGCCAGACGGTCCACATCGGGATCCGTCACCACACCCAAGTCGGCGTTCAAGGCGGGCACGGCCCGTAAAATATCGGTGAGGTTTTTTTCCAAAGGCTCGGGATTGTGGGGAAATTGTCCGTTGGGTTCACAATAAAGGCATACGTATTCCACCCCCAAGGCTTCCAACAAACGCGGAACGGCCATACCGCCGGTGGATCGAACGGCATCCACCACCACTTTGAAACCGCGTTGGCGTACCGCAGCCGCATCCACAAGCGGATAGGAAAGTATTTCACGTATATGTTCGTCGATATAACCGCCTTCGTAGGTTTGAATATTGCCCAAAGCTTCCACCGGCACATATTCGAAATCTCCTTTCTCCACCATTTCCAGGATTTTTTTGCCGGCTTCGGCCGAAATAAACTCCCCCTTATCGTTAAGCAGTTTCAATGCATTCCATTCCCGGGGATTATGGCTGGCCGTAAGAATAATACCCCCGTCGGCTTGAAGACCCTTTACGGCCATTTCCACCGATGGCGTAGTGCTTAATCCTAAATCGATAACATCCACTCCCATTCCCGTCAAGGCGGAAACGACGGCACCCGCTATCATGGGTCCCGAAGGTCGCGCGTCACGACCGAGCACCACCACGGGATGTGCTTTTCCGGATTGGTTTTTGAGCCATTGTGCATAAGCCGAAGCAAAATCCACGGCGTTGCGGGGGGTTAGGTTTTCCGTAGGTTGGCCTCCTATGGTGCCCCGGATGCCGGAAATACTTTTGATTAATGTCATTTACAGGTTCTTTTGGTTATAAAGGTATTAATTTATAGCCAAAATCCGCCTGTTTTTTGACATTATTTTATTCTCCTGCTAAATTGTTCGAATTGACGGTTTATGAGGCTGTCGCGGCGCGCCTTATCGCGGAACACTTCTTCGAAATTTACCGTATCGGCGGCCAGCCTGTCTATACTTCGGACCAAGTTTTCATAACTTCCCGTCCAGCGTTGAATAAGACTGTCGGCTTCGGGAAAAGTCCAATTTTTGTCCACGGTCCATTTCAGTTGACGGGTTTCGTTCATCACCAGGCGCAAGCGGCTCTTTACATCCACCGTATCGAGACGGCGCGGAAAAGTTTGGTGATGCATCTTGGTTAAAGCATTGTTAATAAGCGTAAGCCTGTCTTTCAATTCCTCCCGGTTCAGGGTATCGGGCATGTTCCACAGACGGAAAAATTGTTTCCAAACCGTGAAAGTATCCAACATTTCCTTATGACGAAAAGGTGTCCGGATATGGATACGGTAAATTTTTACCGAATCGCGGCGAACGGCGGTTTTTGTCGCGTTTTTTGCTCTATGGCCGCAAGCCAGCGGAACAAATAACATAAAAACCAATAAGGGTATAAATATTTTTTTCATCTTCCGTATTTTAACTTACTGATAATGTCCCAAAGCACAATACCTGCACTTACCGCCACATTAAAGGAATGTTTGGTACCGAATTGGGGAATTTCCAAAGCCACATCCGCCATTTCCAAGGCTTCGTCCGACACGCCCTTGACCTCGTTGCCGAAAATCAAAACGGTTTTTCGGTCCTGCGGGGGACGAAAATCCTGCAAAAAAACACTGCTGTCGGTTTGTTCCACGGCGGCAATAAGCATATTTTCGTTTTTGAGACGGGACAACAGCGTACGGATATCCGCCACATATTCCCAATCCACGCTTTCGGTGGCACCCAAAGCGGTTTTGTGAATATCCTTATGGGGAGGCGTGGCCGTAAATCCGGTGAGGTAGAGCTTTTCGGCGGCCAAAGCATCGGCCGTTCGAAAAATGGACCCGATATTGTTCAGACTTCTGATATTGTCCAAAACCACCACCACCGGATGCTTAGGCATACGTTTAAAGGTGGCGGTGTCGGGCCTGTTGAGTTCGTCCATGCGGAGTTTTCGCATCCGTAAATTTTTTCGTAACGAATTTACGGAAAAAAGAATAAGCGGAGGAAGTAAATTAAACCCTCTTATTTATTCGAAATAATCCAAAAACCTTGGAAATACAAATACCGGTTCATATTATTAGCCTTCGGCCAATTTATCCAACACGTACACGATCAAGGCGTCGATGACCTTGTAGGGATCTTTCGT
>JAADEB010000075.1 GCA_013153655.1 Chlorobiota bacterium | reverse complement strand
TTGTCACAACGAAAAGTTCAATATAATATTGATAACAAGGTTTATGCTCGATAACCTTTTTATATTGTAATATCCATTTACCATTTACCATTTCCACTTCTTACCATTTACCATTTCCACTTCGATTAAAACCTTTCTCCGCCCAAAAAAAATCGTAATATTGCATAGGAAAACCGCTTAAACCGATTATTCCTATGCATATACGTAAAGAATATAAAGCCGCCGCCTTTGTCCTTACCGCCATCGTACTTTTTGTATGGGGCTACAACTTCCTGAAAGGGAAAGACTTACTAAAAAATTATAATATTTACTACGCCGTTTTCGATAATGTGGACGGCATCGACAATTCCACCCAAGTAAAGATGCGCGGCCTGCCGGTGGGTTCCATCCAATCCATGCAATTTCGCCAAGGCGACCGCAAAATCGTCCTGGCACTCAACATCGACCGCGAATATTTTATCCCGAAAGACAGTCGTGTCAAAATCACCGGAAGCGGCATCCTGGGTAGCAAAAACCTGGAAATCGAACTGGGTTATTCGCCGGAACCCGCTCCCTCGGGCGACACCCTCCAAAGCGTCCAATCCGGTGGCCTGTCGGAAATGATGGGCTCGGCGCAGGAACAACTGGAATCCCTCATCTCCAATACCAATCAACTCATTCGCAACCTCAATTCCGTCCTTAGCGATTCCAACAAAGTCAATCTGGCCGCCACATTGGAAAACACCAATCGCCTCACCGCCGAACTGCATCAATTGACCCTGCAAACCGAACATTTGATTCGCCAAAACCAACAAAGCCTCCACAACACCATGCAACACGTGGAAAAAGCCAGCCAAGACCTGGAAACCGTGTCCGGCAAATTGGCCAAGCAAGATATCGACCAATTGATGCAAAACCTGACGGAAAGCACCGATCGTTTGAACAAAATTTTGAAAGATTTGCAACAAGGAAAAGGCACGGCGGGCAAAATGTTGAAGGACGAACAAATGTATCGCGAACTGAACCGCACGCTGGCCGATCTGGACGCCTTGCTGCGGGACTTGAAGGAAAATCCCAAGCGCTACGTCCATTTTTCCGTTTTCGGCAAGAAGGATAAGAAAAAGTAACGCATCATGATGCACTATTTGGATAACCTGATTTTCGTGCTTGTACTGGGGGCGGGCGTGGGCTATTTCGCCTACCATTTGCGCAAAACTATTCGCAATATCAAACTCGGCCGCGATTATCCCATCAACGACCGCAAGAAAGAACGCTGGCGCAACATGCTCCTGAAAGCCTTCGGGCAAAAGAAAATGTTTAAACGTCCCATTCCGGCCTTGCTCCACCTGGCCGTGTACCTGGGCTTTATCATTATCAATATCGAGGTGATTGAAATCATCATCGACGGCATTTTCGGCACCCACCGCGTACTGCGTTTCATGGGCGGGTTCTACAATTTCCTGATCGCCTCCTTCGAGATATTGGCCTTGCTGGTGATTGTGGCCGTTACCCTGTTTTGGATACGCCGTAACGTGTTGAAACTCCTCCGTTTCAACATGCCGGAAATGGAAGGCTGGCCGAAGAAGGACGCCAATTATATCCTCTATTTCGAATTCGTGCTCATGAGCGCCTTCCTCACCATGAATGCGGCGGATTACAAATTGCAATTATTAAAATACGGTCATTATTATTTCAAGGACGGCATCGTGGGCAGTTTTCCCATAAGCCGTTTTCTGCTCAACATATTGCCGGACGATCCGCACGCCTTGGTGATGATCGAACGGAGCATGTGGTGGTTCCATATCGTCGGTATTTTGGTATTTCTCAATTACCTGTATTTCTCCAAGCATTACCACATTATTTTGGCGTTTCCCAATACGTTTTACGCCAAATTGCCGCCTTTGGCCAAGTGGGACAACCTGGAAAGCGTGCGCAAGCAGGTGGAACTCATGATGGATCCCAATGCCGACCCTTACGCCGCACCGCCGGAAGACGAAGAAGAGCCGGAACGTTTCGGCGCCAAAGACATTTTCGACCTGAAATGGATCAATATCCTCAATGCCTACACCTGTACCGAATGCGGCCGCTGTACGGACGTATGTCCGGCCAACCGCACGGGCAAAAAACTCTCGCCGCGTAAAATCATGATGGACGTACGCGACCGCACCGAGGAAGTGGGCCGCCTCATCGACGCCAACAAAGGCGAGTGGAAGGACGACGGCAAATCCTTGCTCGACTATATTTCGCGCGAGGAAATCTGGGCTTGTACCACCTGTAACGCCTGCGTGGAAGAATGTCCGGTGGAAAACAATCCCATGGACGTCATTGTCCAACTGCGCCAATACCTGGTAATGGAAGAAAGCGCCGCTCCGGCGGAACTGAACCTTATGTTTACCAATATCGAAAACAACGGCGCTCCCTGGCAATACAGCCAAGCCGACCGCCTCTTGTGGGCCGAAGAATAAAATTTTTGCGAAATAACATTTTGATGTAACGTCCTGAACCATTAAAGTAAAAAACAAAAGGTGATGAGCAACAATAAATTGGAAGTGAAAACCATGGCCGAACTGGCCGCCGAAGGCCGCAGTCCCGAATACCTCTATTGGGTGGGATGTATGGGCAGTTACGACGATCGCGCCAAGAAAATCACGCGTTCGTTTGTGCGCCTGCTCAATGCGGCGGGTGTGGATTTTGCCGTTTTGGGTCCCGAAGAAAGCTGTTCGGGCGATCCGGCCAAGCGCGCCGGCAACGAATTCCTGTTCCAAATGCAGGCCATGATGAACATCGAGACCATGAATGCCTACGGCGTGAAGAAAATCATCACCACCTGTCCGCACTGCTACAATACCTTCAAGAACGAATATCCCGAACTGGGCGGTCATTACGAAGTGGTGCACCATAGCGAACTTCTGGAAAAACTGCTGTCCGAAGGCAAACTGCAACTCAAACACAATCCTTTGGCCGGCCGGACCATCACCTACCACGACCCTTGCTACCTGGGACGCGGCAACGACATTTACGACGCACCGCGCCACGTGTTGGAATCGGTGAAAATCGAAGTAAAGGAAATGCCGAACCACCGCGAAAACGCCGTTTGCTGCGGCGCCGGCGGTGCGCAAATGTTCAAGGAAGCCGAACCGCAAAAGGAAGAAATTTTCGTCTATCGCACCCGCGAAGCGCTGACCCTGAACCCGGACGTAATCGCTACGGCCTGCGCCTTCTGCAATACCATGATCACCGACGGCGTGAAGCATTACAACAAGGAACAGGAAGTCAAAATCCTGGACCTGGCTGAAATTTTGGCCGAGGGATTGGAGTAGTTTTTTGTTAAATCGTGCAACCGTTAAATCGTTAAATCGATAGGATTGACGGATGACCGGTGACGGGTGTCATTCCGAAGGAGGTAACGACTGAGGAATCTCGATTATTTTTAAATGGTACAATCGTTTGATATTCCTAGGATCGATTCGACTCACCTTCGGTTTGAGGTCGATCCGTCTCATCTTCGGTAGAAAACGACGCAACGAACGACACCGTGTCCTCTTCAGGCGGGAGGAACCTCTATTTTTTGTTGAGAAATTGAAATGAAGCTGCTTTGCACCACGTTTCCCGAACGGCACTTTTCCCTTTCTACAATAATCTTTTACCTCATTTTGGTGCATGGAACCGCCTTCGTTTCCACTTGTAAGAGCTTGTAAAAGATCATAAATCAAAAGGAAAATATTTTTTACTAATTTTGAATAACATTACCACGATAGTATCTTCTGCATGAAGATCTTGGAAAGGATATTAATATTCATTTTCATCTTTGTTATCCTGAGTAATATTTTTTCGGGATACATTAATGCATACACGGAAGCCGTAATTCCGGTTTATCACTTCGAAACATGCAATGGTCAATTTTCATTCGACACCTATCCCACCAAAGGAACGGACATAAAAAAAATGGAACAGGCTTTCCGGCGTTTCCTAAAACAACATCCCGAATATGACGGTTACAAACTGTACAGAACATTTAAGCGCGATCCTTGGAAATTTTGGAATTGGTATAGCTATTTGACCCGTAAACGCTATCGTTATCCCTACAAAGCCCGTATATGTAAAGAATAAGCGTTTGCACCTTATTTTATTTAAAAACAAATACATATCCATGAAAGGCGATCGATTATATCATAAAGCACTCAAAGAAGCCTTGAACGAACAACCGGAAAAAGCTTTTCCTCTGCTAAAAAAAGCCGCCGGTATGAACAACCCCAAGGCCATATATGCATTGGCCACTTGGTATCTGCATGGATATTATGTGGAAAAAGATTGGGAAAAAGGCACGGAGCTGCTCCATAAAGCTGCGGAACAAAACCTGCCGGATGCACTCTTCGATTTGGCCGTTAGCTACGAAAAAGGACTGGGCGTAAACAAGGACAAACAAAAGGCCTTTCAATATTACTTGAAAGCCGCCATACGAGGCGATGCGCAATCCGTATATGAAGTGGGAAGATGTTATTATTATGGAATCGGAGTGAGGAAAGACCGGAAAATGGCGAATATTTGGCTGGAACGTGCCGAGGAATTGGGCATAAACAATTAAATAAAATTTTGAATAAACGCTCCCAATTAATCGTGATAACAAACAAAATAAATGACTTTCTAAACGCCTTCGCCGGTCTTTTCAGTGCCAAATGGGAACCGGATACCGTGACGGTCGAACGGGCCGAAGGTTTTTTCCTGTGGCCTGACGGTGAAAGACAGCGGGTGAGATGGTATCGTATGGAGGATGAGACCTCATTGGAGGATATGACGCGGCTATGTACGTACTTGACCCGAAATAAATGGGTTCGATCGGATAAAATCATTATCAACGAAGAGGAATTATTACAAAATCTTCGAGATAATAAGATTTTAAAGGCACCGGCGCAGGATGTATGGGAACATCTATTACAAACCGAAATAAAAATGATAGATGAAGGCGAGGAAACGGATTCGTTTTTTCTTCATTTCTAAAAGTTTCCCGTCAAAAAAAATTTATTTGACGGTTTCATCCGTACCGGTATGATTTTTTCTTTTTCCGAAAAGCATCTTGACCGTTAATCAAAATTTATTTAAATTTGAAAATAAAATTTATAAAGCATTGATATCATGAAAATTACATTCCTTCGCCTTTGGCTGTTTATTATGGCGGCCGGCCTGTTGACCGCCTCATGCAAGAAAAAGGAAGAATGTCCGTCCCCAAGCACCTTCGAATTGCTTACTATGGGCGATTGGCATATGTATAATGAAAAGGTGACCTCGTCTTCCGGCACCACCGAATTGCCGCAAGACACACGATGGGTGTTTACCGTTAACAGGCATTATTACTACTATTTGGGACAAAGCAAAACCTATCGCGAAGAAGGTGTTTACGAATTAAAGGACGATACCGATCCCCCTGAATTGCATTTTACCAAAACCAACGGCGTACAGCTTATTTATAAAATCACGGATATTTCGGAAGATGCCATGAAATGGGAATACAAAAGCGGAGATGTTACCTACACCTTTTATTTCGAGCGTTAAAACCCTAAAAAACAAAAAAAATGAAACGATTCATCCTTATTATATTATTCGGTTTGTTCTTGTCCGGCACCACGTCTTGCAAAAAAGAAAAATGTCCTTCACCTCCCGAACCCACTGTGTTTGATTACCTTACCATGGATGCTTGGCAGTATCAATGCATGGCTACGGAACGCGACGGACAGGCCATAGGTGTTACCGGTTTTTCGGGATGGGAACGCGTGTTTACACCTTCCGGTGACTATTATCTTTACAACAATAACGGAAACACGGTGGATTACGGCAATTATGAATTCGATTCCGGGGTCAATCCCATGACCCTTTCCGTCTATTCAAGGGGTTCGTCCACGCCTGTGATTTACACCATACGGACGCTTACCAAGGATTCTTTGGTATATTACAACGAAGAACAACAAGGAGGACACACCTACCGTTATACTTATTTCCATATTCGTCAAAAGGAAGAAAACGACTGATCGTAAAATAATTTTTCCGCAGAGAGTTAGGGTTGTCATAAGCAGCATGATAATGTCCGGTGCTTAGTTTGTTGTATAGCTAGTATATTCGGTATCAGACGGATAAGAAATAAAATTTGACAATGGCCGAATTTTAAACTATCTTTGCACCTCAATAATTTATGTTGTATGAAGTTATCGGAATTCGATTATCATTTACCCCCGGAACTTATTGCTCAATACCCCGCCGATTTTCGTGACGAATCCCGCCTGATGGTAGTGCATCGCGATACGGGTGAAATCGAGCATAAAATGTTCCGCGACATTATCGATTATTTTGACGAAGGAGATGTGATGGTGCTCAACAACACCAAGGTTTTTCCGGCCCGTCTTTTGGGTTCGAAGGAGAAAACCGGAGCCAACATCGAAGTTTTTTTGCTGCGTGAATTGGATCCCGAAACCCGTCTTTGGGATGTATTGGTGGAACCGGCCCGTAAAATACGGATTGGAAACAAACTTTTCTTCGGTGAAAACAACGAATTGATTGCCGAGGTGATCGACAACACCACTTCCCGCGGGCGGACCATTCGTTTCCAATACGACGGCTCGTATGAAGAATACCGCCAAAAACTCAAAGAATTGGGCAAAACGCCCCTTCCCAAATACATCAAGCGCGAAGAAGAGGAAATGGACAAGGAGCGTTATCAAACCATATACGCCAAAAAAGAAGGCGCCGTGGCCGCCCCTACGGCCGGCTTGCATTTTTCCAAGCGTTTGATGAAATGGTTGGAAGTCAAGGGGGTGGAGATGCCCGAAATTACCTTGCATGTAGGTATCGGCACGTTTAGCCCCGTAGAAGTGGAAGATTTGGCCAAACACAAAATGGATTCGGAATATTTCGAGATCACCGAAGATGCCGCCGAGACGGTAAACCGCGCTCTGAAAAACGGCAAAAAGGTGTGTGCCGTGGGCACTACGGTGGTACGCGCTTTGGAATCTTCGGTTACGGCCAGCAATTTGCTGGAACCCGGCGCCAAATGGACCCACAAATTCATTTATCCGCCCTACCAATTTCATATCCCCAATGCATTGGTAACCAATTTCCATTTGCCCAAGTCCACCTTGTTGATGCTGGTGGCCGCCTTCGGCGGATATGACCTCATCATGAAGGCATACCGCATTGCCGTGGAGGAAAAATACCGCTTCTATTCCTACGGCGACGCCATGCTGATCCTTTAAGCTCATGGAAGTGCTTTTCCTCGGCACGGGTGCTTCGCTGGGTGTTCCCATGATCGGTTGCACCTGCGAAGTATGTACTTCTTCGGACCCGCGCGACAAGCGATTGCGTACTTCCGTATTGATTTCCGGCAATGGAGAAAATATCCTCATAGATGCCGGACCCGATTTCCGCGAACAAATGTTGCGCCACGGAATATCCGGTATCGATGCTTTCCTGATCACCCATCCGCATCGCGATCATATCGGCGGATTGGACGACACCCGGGCCGTTTATTATGCCATGGGCAAAAAACCTTTGCAATTTTATGCCGAGGATTTTACCTTGGAGGGTGTTTACAAATACTACGATTATCTGTTTCCGCGAGAGGGAACGTCCGACTATCATGGCGCACCCGGGGCGCAATGGCACCGTATTGAAGCGGGGATTCCTTTCCGGACGGAAAAACATGAAATCTTTCCGCTTCGTGCCATGCATGGTCATATGCCCGTAACGGGCTTTAAAACCGGAAATCTTGTTTATCTCACGGATGTGAAAAGCGTACCGGAACAAACGCGGCGCGAGATTACGAATAACACCGTGCTGGTATTAGGCGCCCTTCACCGGCGACCCCACCACTTGCATTTCAACCTGGAAGAGGCTTTGAAATTTGTGGCGGAAACAAAGCCGAGGCGTACTTATTTGATTCATATGAGCCATTGGATGGGAAAACACGAAGCATTGGAGCGTGAATTGCCTCCGGATGTCTTTCCCGCCTACGACGGATTGCGCATCGAAATTTAATTTCCGGTATTGTCCTTTTCCGGTCCTTCTTCTTCGTTGTCATGAGGATGGTCATGACCGTGCCCATGATGGTGGTCGTGGTGATGATGATCATGATGATGATGATCGTGGTGATGGTGGTCGTGATGATGTTCGCGGGGATCGAGGGCTTGGAGGGTCCCGGCCAGGAGTTTGTCGATGGCTTCATCGCTATATTTTTCCGCAATCATATAGGCGCGCTTACCCACCGAAAAGAGCTTTTGGATGGCGCCCATGCCGATGCCACCCGTCAGAATGATTTGCACATCTTCCAGCGGATGACCCGTAAAATCGATAGGGTGGCGGTGGAGCATATCATGAAGGGTTTGTCCTTCGTCTACTTCCACGGTTTTTATGTCCGTTATCTTATCTTCGGTGATTTCGTATATTTTGAAAAATTTGACATGTCCCGCATGTTCGGCCACACGCGTACCGGTTCGTCCGGTGGTGACGGCCACTTTGGCTTTTCGTTCCATAAATATTTTTTTTCAAAGATAAGATTTATTGCAAGACAATGCATGAAACTTAAACATTTTGCCAGCTTCCCGGATTAGCAATACCCTCTCCATAAAATGAGCATCTTCCTCTTCATGCATCAAAACCTTACTATAAATTTCGAATAAAAACGGATAAAAAATGCAAATATCCGTGAAACCTGTATTATCTGCGCCACCTGCGTCTCCAAAAAACACGTTTCCCGTTTACCGTGCCACGTTTCCCGAATGTGCACCGGTCATCTGTCATCTGTCATCGGTCATCAGTCAAACCGATTTAACGGTTCAACGATTTAACGGTTTAACAAATCTATTGAACTTTTCAACTCTTCAACAGAAATAACCGATTTACCGATTGCACGATTTAACGATTCAACAATAATAAATTATCTTTGCCCCAAGATTCATCGCCTTGGACCAAATCATCGATTTCTTTATCGATCCTTATCGCGGCACACCCGCCATTTACATTATCCTGGAATTTACCGCCGCATTTCTGGGAATCCTCAGCGTATATTACGCCCGCAAGGAAAACATCCTGGTGTATCCCACCGGCATTCTCAGTACCGGCCTCTACGTATATCTCCTCTCACGCTGGCAACTCTACGGCGACCTGATTATCAACATTTATTACACCCTCATGAGCCTCTACGGCTGGTATATGTGGTCCAAACCCATTGACGCGCAAAAACACCACCGCCCCATCACCCGCACCACGCCCCGCGAATGGCTGGTGGCCTTAGGCATTTTTATTTTCACTTCGGCCTTCGTTATTGCCGTATATCGCTATTACGAAGTCATGCCCCGCCTGGGTCTGCGCGAGAGCTGGGAATATTTTTGGTCCCATTTCCGTACCGGACGCCTCGAAGACCTCAAAAAAATCACGCCCTACCTGGATACCTTCACCACCGGCGCCGCCTTTGCCGCCATGCTGCTGATGGCCTGGAAAAAATGGGAAAACTGGCACCTGTGGATCAGCCTCAATATCGTGTCCATTCCCCTCTATTTTATCAAAGGCTACGGATTTACAGGCATTCAATACACCATTTTCCTTATCTTGGCCTTCCAAGGACTCCGCGAATGGAAAAAGAAATTACAAACCGCCTCCGCCAAACCGGCGAACCCGTAAAACGCATCGTCCTGTTCGGTCCCGAAAGCACCGGCAAAACCACCCTGGCCCGTCAATTGGCCGAACACTACAAAACGGAATGGGTGCCGGAATACATGCGCGAATATCTTCAACGCAAGTGGGACACCGAGCACAAAACCTGCGAACCCGGTGATCTGCTGCCCATTGCCCTGGGTCAAATGGAAGCCGAAAATCGCGCCGCACAGCGTGCCCATGGCATCCTCTTTACGGACACCAACCTTCTGGAACTACAAGTCTATTCCCAAGTCTATTACGGCTATGCGGAACCGTGGTTACAAAAAGCCGCCGAACAAGCCCGTTACGACCTCTACTTCCTGACCTATATCGACGTGCCCTGGGAACCCGACGACCTGCGCGACAAACCCGGCGAACGCAAGGAAATGTTTCGTATTTTTGAAAAGGCTTTACGCGAACGCGGATTACCCTACATCGTCCTGCGAGGAAACAAGGAACAACGCTTTCGCAAAGCCGTTCGTATAATCGACATGCTTATGAAACCCGAAAATATTTTCTCGCCCGCCGACCTGGCCCAACTCGACAGCCGCGGCATCGACCCCCTCGACGCCTGGCAACAAATACAATACATCCGCCAAGGCGGCCGCTTCGTACAATTGGACCGTCCCGCCACACCCGGCGACGGCATCCGGCGCCTCTCCGAAGCCGAACAACAATACTACGCCGAACGTTTCGACCGCGAAGCACCCCAACGGAATTTGCACAAGTTTATTCCCGCCTCCGGCGCCGCCACACGCATGTTTCGCGACTGCCACAAGGTCAATGAATTTTTCCGCTGGAATCCCGAAGACCATTGGGACGAAATGGTGGACGAAACCTACACGGAACGGTGCCGCGATTTCGACAAATGGAAACATCGATTACCTTTCTACGAGGAAGTGGTGGCCGAGATCAAGAAACATATGCCCGCCTACCACGATTTGGACGCCGACCGACAAAACCGCCTGTTCGTTCGCTTCCTCCTCTCGGATCAAGGTCTCGGCTACGGCGACATGCCCAAAGGCCTGGTTCTTTTCCACCGCTACGACGACCACAAACGCACCGCCTTCGAAGAACATCTCGACGAAGCCCTGCGCCTCGCCATGCCCGTGGAATTTACCGTCAATCCCGCCAAGGAGCATCTGTTTCGTCAACGGCACGAACGTGTGGCCGAGCGCTATCCCGTCCCCGTGCGTTATTCCTATCAATCGCCTTCCACCGACACGCTCATGCTCGATGCCGAAGGCCGGCCCCTACGCGATGCCGAGGGACGTCTCATGTTTCGCCCCGGCGGCCACGGGTCCCTTATCGGCAACATCAACGCTTTGGATGCCGATATGGTGTTCGTCAAAAATATCGACAACGTACAGAAAGACCCCCACAAGGCAGATACGCTTCGCTACCACCGTATCCTCGGCGGCATGATGATGGATTTTTCGGGACGCGTGTTCGACCTCCTGCACCGCCTCGACCGCAAACCCACCGGCGAAGAACTCCAAGCGGTTGTGGATGAAGTACGCCGCCTTCAAATCCCCCTGGTGGACGGTTTCGACGAATTGCCCGCCTCCCACAAGCGCCGTTACTTGCACTACAAACTCAACCGCCCTTTGCGCATTGCCGGTATGGTGGTCAATCGAGGCGAACCCGGCGGCGGACCTTTCTGGACCTTGGATGCCGATGGCAACCGCTCACTCCAAATCGTGGAAAAGGCCCAAATCAACACCGCCGATCCCGCTCAAAAAGCCATTCTCGACGCTTCCACCCATTTCAATCCCGTTTTCCTGGTTTTGCAATTGAAAGATTACCTCGGCCGCCCCTTCGACCTGACGGAATTCGTTAATCCGGATACCGGCTTTGTCAGCACCAAAACACTGGAAGGCAAGGAAATCCGCGTCTACGAACATCCCGGCCTGTGGAACGGCGCCATGTGGGATTGGTTGAGCCTGTTTGTGGAAGTACCCGAAACGGTGTTCAGCCCCGTCAAGGAATTCTACGATTTGCTCAAATTCCCGCATATTTAACCGGCATCACTTTCCAATACAAAAATTATTAAAAATATGCTCCAAAAGGTCATCGGGGGTGATTTCGCCGGTGATTTCGCCCAGGTGTTGCAACACATCGCGCAGGTCCACGGCAATGAGGTCGGTGGAAAGTCCCGCGGCAAAAGCTTCTTCGGCTTCCGTGAGCGATTGCAAGGCGTTGCGCAAGGCATGATAGTGGCGTATGTTGGTCACCACCGTGGCGCCGGCATCAGCATCGTCCGTACGAAAGCGACGTACCAAGGCCTCTTCCAGCCGGGCGATACCTTCCTTGTGCTTGGCCGACACAAACAGAACTTCATCCGCCGGCATGGAAGCGGATTCGCGCCTTATTTTTTCCAAAAGCGCCTCGTCCGCCGCATCAATTTTGTTGATTAACAAAAAAAGTGGTTGGTCCGGATTCCTGGTTTTGAAATCCGCGAGCCGTTGGCGGAGTTCGTCCTTTTGCTCGTCCCAGCGCAGGGCATCGGCCAGCCAAAGCACCAGGCGCGCTTCGTTGATCTTGCGAAAGGAGCGTTGGATACCGATTTTTTCCACATGATCGTCGGTTTGGCGTATGCCCGCGGTATCGATAAAGCGAAAACGAATGCCTTGGAGGGTAATCACATCCTCGATGGTGTCGCGGGTGGTGCCGGGGATATGGGTCACGATGGCCTTTTCCTCATTGAGCAAAGTGTTGAGCAAAGTGGATTTGCCCGTATTGGGCGCACCGGCAATGGCCACGGCTACGCCGTGTTTGATCACATTGCCTTGGGAAAAACTGTCGATCAGGCGTTTGATTTCAGTTTTAATGTTTCGGAGCAAGGCGGTCAACCGGCTTCGGTCGGCGAATTCCACATCCTCCTCGGCAAAATCCAATTCCAGTTCCATCAAGGCGGTGAGTTCCACCAACTGGCGCCGCAAGTCTTGTAATTGGCGATAGAATCCGCCCCGCAACTGGTGCATGGCCACGCGATGCTGGGCTTCGGTTTCGGCTTCGATCAGGTCGGCCACGGCTTCGGCGCGTGTCAAATCCATTTTGCCGTTGAGAAAGGCACGCATGGTAAATTCTCCCGGACGGGCGGGACGAACCCCCCGGGCGGAAAACCATTCCATCACACGCTGCATAATGTAGGGGGAACCATGGAGCGAAATCTCCACCGCATCTTCGCCCGTGTAGGAATGCGGCGCCCTGAAAACCGATACCAAAACCTCGTCCAGGAGTTCCTCACCGTCGCGTAGTTCGCCGTAATGCAAGGTATAGCCTTTGGCATCCGTCAATAATTTACCGGCAGGCGACCGGAACAACTCGTCCGTCAAGCGAATCACGTCCGGTCCCGACAACCTCAATACGGCAATGGCGCCCGTGCCTTGCGGCGTAGCGGGGGCCATTATATTTTCCCGGCTTGTGTTCATTCGTTACGGCGTTGGATTTTGATTTTTTCAATACGGTTGTTGTCCGCTTCCAATACGGTGTAACGGTATTCGTCATCGGTGATTTGTTCGCCTTTGCGCGGAATGCGGCCGAAAAGTTCCAAAATATAGCCGCCCAGGCTTTCGAAATCTTCGTCGCGGGGAAGGTTCAGCTTGTATTTTTGATTGATTTCGTCGATATCCATGCCGGCCGAAAAAATGTAGGTGTTTTCGTCCAATTGTTTTTCCAATTCATCGTCTTTGTCGTGCTCGTCTTCTATTTCCCCGAATATTTTTTCCATAATATCTTCCAGGGTTACCAGGCCGGCCGTGCCGCCGTACTCTTCAAAAACCACGGCGATGCTTTTTTTGTTCTTATTCATTTTTTTGAGCAAATCCTCGATGGAGATGCTTTCCGGCACACGCAACACCGATCGCAGGATTTCGTCGAGGGACGAAGGTTTTTTGAACAAATCGAAAAAATGAATGTATCCTTTTATGTTGTCGATATTGTCGTCATAGGCCAAAATCTTGGAATGACCCGATTCGGTAAACACGGGAATGAGCTCGGAAGGCTTGCTACGGATATCCACCGCCACGATTTTGGTTCGCGGCACCATGATTTCCCGTGCTTTCACATTACTGAATTCCAAGGCATTGGAAAGGATTTGCATCTCGTTTTCGGTTTCGGAAGGCGTGTTGGCATTAAGCTGTTTGTCCAGATATTTACGCAATTCGGATTTGGAAAGCGACACGGCATAATCGGGGTTTTGGCCGCCGGTAAAAATTTTGATCAAAGCATCGGACAATTTAATCACCAACCACGAAACCGGCCGGAAAACATAGAAAACGATAAGGGTGGGAACAGCAAACACGCGCAAGGACGTGTTGGCATAAAGCTGAAAAAGAATCTTGGGTAAAAACTCGGCCAACACCAGGATAATGATCCCCGACAGCAAGGATTGCACCACCAGGCTTTCGAATTCGGAAAGGCCGGGAAAATATTTTTCCAAAAAATCCGTAATCACCTTGGCCGAATAAATCCCGTAGGCCACCAGGGCGATATTGTTACCCACAAGCATGGTGGTAATAAAATCCGCCGGATGGCGGGTGATGATGCGAAGGATGCGACCGGTGAGGTTATCTTTCTTTTTATCCAGTTCGAGTTTGAGCTTGTTGGCCGTCACATAAGCGATTTCCATGCCGGAAAAGAAAGCCGACATGAGCAACAAAAACGCCAGTGAAACCCAAAGCCACGTGTTCATCAGTCTATTTTTTTCTTTACACGAAAGATACCTTTCACGTTATTGACGCGGGCATCGGTAAAACTCATGTTGGAATCGAATCCCGTGCCTTTGATATATTCCTCATTACGGCGAAAAACCACCCGGTCGTCGGTAAAAATATGTTCGTTTACCCGGTCCCAGTACAAACGTCCGGTGGTCAGTTCCTCGTTTTTGAGGTTGTGGATACGCACGTTTCCCCGGAGTTCCAGGATTTGGGTGTCTTTGTACATGGCGGCCGTGTCAGCGGTGATAATGGTACGGTCTTTACGGTCGCGGCGGTTGTAGATTTCCATTTTGATGCCGCGGGGAAACCATTGATAGGCAAAATCGTATTGGGAAAAATCTTTCAACACGGGCGAATCGAGCCGTAGTGCCAATTGGCCTTTGAGGGTGTAGTAGGCCGTAAAATCGCGGATTTCGGCATTGGGGATGGGTTGGTTGCGGCGGATAAAAAGCTTTTGTGCCTCGCCGCTACGGGGTCCGCAAGAAAAAAAGACAATAGCCCCCAGGCTAAGGAGGACTATTGTCAAGGTTTTCGAAAGATATTTCGATGGTTTCATGCGTTTTATTTGGCTGCCGGTACGCGTACGCTACCGCCTACCCAACATTTGTCGAACTTGATGGTCTTGCCACCCATGTTTTCCAGGAATACTTCTTTTTTGCTGGGCGCACGTTTTTCGTATTCGCGGGCGATTTGGAGCGCTTTTTTGCTCAGGGTGGGATCCACGGCGGCGGCTTTGCGAGCCAGTTCGGCGGCTTTCCAGTAGATGGCCAGTTTTTCGAAACGGGTGTTACCGCATTCGTTGGCGCTACGGGCATACATGCCGGCTACGAGCAGATAGGCATAACCCATGGAAGGCTTGTATTTGAGCGCTTCGTAGGCATATTTACGCGCCAGGGGACGGTTGCCCATTTTCTTGGCCAAAACGGCCATGGAGTAGTAGATTTCGGCCTTGCGGTGAGGATTGGTTTCCAATTGTGCCGCATTTTTATAGTATTCCATGGCTTTGCGGTATTGGCCTTCCTTTTTGGCGCGAATGGCCAGATAGAGCGCCGATTGTGCGGAGGGATTCAGCTTGTGGTAGGATGCCACGATTTTTTGGAACAAATCGTTGTCCGTACATTCCTTTTTGGCCAAACGGTTGGCGGCGGCACCCAGCCAGTCCACATTGTCTTTGTTTTCGTCGTATTTCTTGGCATAGAAGGGTACCAAGGTTTGGCAGTTGCCCAAATCACCCAGGGATTTATCCATTACCCCTTGGATTTTGGCCATAGCAGGCAAGTTAACTTTCAAAATTTGAAGCTTACGTTTTTCGCGCTTGGTTAGCAAGCTGTCGGGTTTGGCGCTGAGTTCTTCGAATTTTTTGGTCAGGCGTTCGTTGGTTTCATTCAAATGTGCTTCCAGTTTATCATAAAGATTGAAAACATCTTCCAGTTTCAATTCACCTTTTTTATATTTTTTTACGGCGGCATCGAAATAACCCCAGTAAGCCTTGGGATGGGTGAAAGCTTCGGGATGATTTTTAAAGACTTCATCGAAAATGGCATAGATTTCATCTGGCGTACCCACATGATAAATCACCATCATCACCCCTTTGTCGTGCAACACTTTACCCGTATTGTCGGGGAAATATTTCAAACGGTCGTCGTACAATTGAATCATTTTGCGGGCCAATTCCTTTTTGGCTTCGGCATTTTTCTCGTTTTTGATTTTGTATTTATAAATCTTTACGCCGTCGATATAGATAGCCTTGTTGTAGGAAGGGCATTCTTTGTATAATTTTTGCCAATAAGGTTCGGCTTCGGTGTAGTTTTTAGCTTTGACGAATTCGTGTTCGATGCTCAGCCATTGACCGCATTTTTCGGTATTTACCGCATTGGCGGATTCGGCGGTGGTGGACTCCACTTGTGCGAAGCTCAGACCGAACATCATCACTAACAGGGTAAACAAACTTAACTTTTTCATATTACTTGATTTTATTTTTTATGAACCATTTATCGTTAAACGAAAATCCTATTTTGATTTTCCATATGTTTTCTTTTATCAGGCCTGCGGCCAATGTGCCCCGGTTTACATATTCCACATCCACATTCACATTGGACAAGAAGCGACCCATCGGTAAACTCATTCCAAATGTTGTGCCAAACTGGTCGATGCTGTGATCATTGAGCACCAAAATACCTTTCCGGGTAAAGAATCCCATTTTGTAGGTAATTCTTTTCCAATACTTTGAATAAACCCTGTGGTCGGGATTCCAGAAACCGCCCACCTTGAAGGCCGAACCGTCTTGGAAACGGGAAGCGGGGGTACTGAAAAACGTATTGGTATAAGCACCGAAGAAACTTTTTTCGTATTCGACACCCACAAACCATTTACCGCGTTCGCCCATACCCCACCCCAGGCTCAATTTGGCCGGCATCACCAGGGAAACCGTGTCCTGGTGCAAGGTTACTTCCTTGACAATCCGCTGTACGCCGTAGGTGTTGTCGACCAGCTGAATGGTACTGACATCGGCGGATTGGATCCGTCCTTGGAAGCGGTACATGAAGCCGGCGGTCCAGAAATATTTTTTGTACAAAGGTGCCGAATAATGGGTGGAAAACCGGAAGGTTCCGCCCGAAAACACCGATTCGTCGATTTGCTTGGTGATGCTCATAACCGAATCGCGGCCCCGGATAAAACGGGCCACCTTGTTGCCGAAATAGTAATCATAGCCCACACCTACCGCCAAACCTTTGAGCGGACGGTAAGCGGCTTGGAAGAAAAAATTGTTGACCCCGCCTTCGCCGGTTTTGGCGGCAGCGGTACCTCCTTCCTCGTCCGTACGAATCAAATAACCCGAAGTGCTGTACGGCCGGAAGCCTATTCCCGCACCGGCTTTTCCGAAAGGAACACCCAAGGCGATGTAGGGCGTAAAGAAGGCCGAACCTTTGTGACTGTTATTGCCGTCGCTGAGTTTGTAACGGTTGAAGGAAGCCGCCACGGCATAATTGACGTATTTCAACGTGGCCGTTGACGAAGGCATGAGAAAATTATAATGAATGGTATCGGTGTAGAAAGTGAGATGCCCCATGGCGGCCATATCCACTCCTTGGGGATCCATGATATCGCCGTAACCGAAATAGGAGTAAGGCGAAAGGGAAGCATCCTGCGCATGCAAGGGCATAGAGGCAAAAACGGCAAGCAGGAGCATATGAATGATGTTCTTCATACTATGTATTTAGCGTTAACAAATATTGCATTCCTTCGAAAGCCAGGAATTTTTGAAAAGCAAATATCTTATTTTTTATGCTCTTATACAAAAATGGTGCGTCACCGCCGGTGACAATCACTTTGAGGCCCGGATAGCGCTCTTCGAAATGACGGATATAGCCTTCGATTTCCATGAGCCATCCTCCCGTGGCTCCGGCATGCATACAGGCGGCGGTGTTGCGACCCGGCACCTGGGGTATTTGTTCGTTGGGCGCAAGCAGGGGCAATCCGGCGGTGTGTTCGTGCATGGCCCGGTAGCGGCTTACCAAGCCGGGGGATATGATGCCGCCTTCGTATTCGTCGTGGCGGTTGAGCAGGTCGTAGGTAACACAGGTTCCGGCATCGATAACGAGGCGATGGCCCCGGTAGAGCTTGGCGGCTCCGGCGGTGAGGGCCACGCGGTCGGCACCCAGGGTATCGGGTGTTTCGTAGAGGTTCCGGAAGGGCAGCCGCAAGGAGGCGGAAATATGCACCAAAGGTTTACGGCGCCAATGTGTCAAAACTTCCTCCCAAGCGGGATGTTCGCCGGTACGCATAAAAGCCATACGGTCCACGGCGCACAAATCCCAATCCGCGGGCCGGGTATCGTACAGCACCTTTTGGAGGCGGCCGTCGCGGTAGAGAGCGGCTTTGGCGGCGGTGTTGCCGATATCGATACAAAGGTCGGTCATGAGGGAAGGCTTCTTGGTTTTCAAAGTTACGGTTTTTTGGCGGTGCCGGGAGGCGGCCGGGGATTTTATTTGTTTTTGAAATAATCGCTTTGGCAATATACCTGAAAGTTGTTGTGAAAACGGGATTTAGGATTTGGGATTTAGGATTTAGGATTTGGGATTTAGGATTTGGGATTTGGGATTTAGCTTGGAGAAAATATAGGATAAGTGCTACATAACCGGCTAATTGGAAAACAAATAAGGTATTTACGATTTAAATATGCATATAAACCGGTTCCATTTATTTGACGGTTTCTCCTACCGGGAAAATTCCGGAAGTCTTTTGATTTTTACAGCAGGGTATAACAATCCTTTTGTCGCTCAGTTCCTAAATTCCCCGTATTTACTATGCGCCTAATTCAATTTGTTTTTATGTAAATCTTATGATTATAAGACATATATTCAATTTTATATGGTTACAAAAACTTAAAGTTATACTTTTTTAAGTTCATAATTCATTTGTCATTTTGATTTTTAATTATGATTTATATATTTGTTGTTAATAAAACACAAATAATCGTGATGAACTACAACTATAACAAAAAAGGAAGGAATAAAATTAATTCTGCTTTCAATCCCCTTACTTATTTTTTGATATTCATCTTTTTTACCGTTAACGGACAAACGGGACAGGGTGGACAAACCGAACAAATAGCCGAAAGTTATAATCCCACTCCGCCCGAGGCATCAATGTTTATGAGGGTGACCGATATTCCCATCAATGAAAGCACCGGTGAAATAAATCCTAACATTCCGTTACTGGAACTTAATGCCGGAAGTATAAAACTACCCATAAGTGTTTCGTATAGTGGAAACGGGATAAAAATAGGCCAGTCACCGGGTTTGTTAGGATACAATTGGAAATTAAATTTCGGAGGGATGATAAGCCGGAATGTAAGAGACAAAGG
>JAADEB010000151.1 GCA_013153655.1 Chlorobiota bacterium | reverse complement strand
TTGCTTCCGGTTTTGAATTCAAATCCGGACAAGCCGTGTTCGCTCCGGGATACCGAAACAAACACGGCTCATACCCGGTAAAAGAATCTTGCTACTACCTATTTCCTGTCCAGAAGAAGCAAATCGTTTGCGCGGATTTCGGTAAAATAATGCTTGCGGCCTTCGCTATCCTCGAATTGGCGGTATTCCAATTTTCCTTCCACACCCACCAAGCGTCCTTTGCTTACGTAACGTTCCACCACATCGGCGGTTTTTCCCCAAACCACAATGTTGTGCCATTGGGTTTGTTCCTTCCGTTCGCCGTCACGGGTAATATAATAATCGTTAGTAGCCAGACTGAATTTGGCACGTTTTACACCGTTGTCCAACACTTTGATTTCGGGAGTTTGTCCCACACGTCCGATCAAACTTACTTGATTTTTCATAACTATTTGTTTTTAAAGGTTAATATTTTTCGATTTGTTGTTTTTTCTCGCAACTGAATTTCACGACAAAGGTATGGTGGTCCCGGCTCACCAGTCGGTTAGTAAGTATTTATTTTCGAAAATAAATGCATATAAGCGACTACAATTGGATATGCATTTGAGTATTAGCAAATTATTTGCTATCTTTGAAAGGTAATTTTTCGTTTATGAACGACGAACCTCGGAAATGTCTCTACTGTGGCGAACCTATTTACGGCCGGTCCGACAAAAAATTCTGTTCGGACTATTGTCGTAATGCTTACAACAACCAACGTTACCGGGAAACTACCGCTTATATACGAAAAATAAATGCCAAGCTCAAAAAAAATTGGAAAATCCTCAAAGAACTGAACCCTTCCGGCAAAACCAAAGTCCGGAAAGACCAACTGACAGCCGAGGGATTCGATTTTCAGTATTTTACAAGTATTTATCGTACCAAAAAAAATGACATTTATTATTATGTTTACGATCAAGGTTATTTACCCTTGAATAATGATTATTATATTTTGGTGCAAAAATTTGAAAAAAAGGATAACCGGCATAAAGAATAAAATGTCTTATTACATCTTCCATAATCCTTTTAATGTTTAAATCCTTTTTCCCATCTATCATACCGGAATCATATGAACATAGAAAGTGTTTTTTTTTCGTCTACATTATCTCAAAAACCGGGTAAAAGATAGATGATGAAAGGGAACGGACTAAGTCATTAAATTTTATTTTACTACATATTTTATTGAAGAAGATTGATTTGTTACTCAATTTTTTAACCGTTGGGCAATATGCTTGTTCTCTTTTATGAATGGTTGTTAAATATAATGAGAAAGCGAAAGGCGTGGTATGACTTCCAAACAGAAATGACAGTTGACCGCTAACATCACTGTGAAAGGAATAAAATGGAGCGTGGTCATTTCCTGCTTTGAGGTGTGGTGAGGTTTTTATACCTTCATTGCGAGCTATGGAGCAAAGCGGAATGCCGTGGTTAGCTCCTATTGAGGAATGTTGTATGTACTTTTTTAGACTTAATTATGCCGGGGGAGATTGTCTTACGCCCTAGGCGGACATGGTGTTATCTTCCTCATAATGCAGATTTGAAAGACGTTCACCGTTCCATTTTTCGTTATACGAATGAGGAGATTGCTTCCCGCCAGAGGAGGATACGGCACTTCGTTGCAATGACAAAGAAAACCTCACATCTTCTCCCCTTCCAATTCCATTTTGATGAGCGAAAAAACGGCATAATTGAGGATATCGCGAAAATTGCCTTCCACGCCCTCGGAAATGAGGGTTTTGCCTTTGTTCTGTTCTATTTGTTTGATTCTCAGCAATTTTTGCAAAATAATATCGGTCATGGAACTGATGAGCATATCGCGCCAGGCTTCGCCGTAATCATGGGTTTTGCGGAGCATCAATTCCTTGCTTTTCCGTATTTGTTCGCGATACCATTCCAGGGCGGTGTCGTTGTCGATATCGGGTTCATCGGCCACGCCTTTTTCCGCCTGCACCAAAGCCATGGCGGCGTAATTGACCAGCGCATAAAAGGCATCGGCGGGATTTTCGTTGACCAGCATCTTACCCGTCTCCTGAATTTGCCGCAAACGCTTGGCTTTGATATACATTTGATCGGTGATGGACGGAAGGCGCAGGATACGCCATACGGGGCCGTAGTCGGCGGTTTTGTGGCGGAAAATTTCTTCGGCCTTGTCGATAATTTGATCGTATTGTTGCGAGGTTTTATTCATCGGATGGGTTTTCCGGTTTATTACGTGTAAGGTTTTCGGCCATTTCTTCCAGCGAAGGCACTTCGATATCTTGGATTTCGTACATCGAAGCGGCCGGTTCGTCGTCGTCCTCCAAAGGATCGGGTTTGGGGTTCACATACGCCCAATTTTGGGTGGCCTTGTAAAAGGCGGCCAACATCACCGCCAGCCAAAGCAACATCCACCAAAGGCGTTCGTCGTCGAAATCTTTGGCTTTTTCCCAAATAATCATGCCGGCCGACAGGATAATGATTCCGTAGAGCAAGGCCTGATGTTTGGGCGGAACTCCCGGTTTGGGACGTTTAGCGGGCATATTCTTCCAGGCTTTGGGCAATGATGTCCACGGCTTCGCGGATTTGCTCTTCGTTGATGACCAACGGCGGTGCAAAACGGATAATGTTGCCGTGTGTGGGTTTGGCCAACAGACCTTTATCCGCCATATTCAGGCAAATATTCCAGGCGGTATCGCTCTCGGGGGTATCGTTGATGACCATGGCATTGAGCAATCCTTTTCCGCGGATTTGTTTTACAAAGGGATTGCCTTCGGTTCGCCGGGCAAGGAGGTTTCGAAACAGTTCGCCCATGCGTGCGGCATTGCCGGCCAAGTCTTCGTCGCGCACCACTTCCAGGGCAGCCACCGCTACCGCCGCGGCAACGGGATTACCGCCGAATGTGGAACCATGTTGACCGGGTTTGATACTCAGCATAATGTCGTCATCGGCCAGAACGGCGGAAATGGGATATACACCACCGGACAAGGCTTTACCGAGAATCAATACATCGGGGCGGACACCTTCGTGGTCCGAGGCCAACATCCGCCCCGTGCGGGCTATACCCGTTTGGATTTCGTCGGCAATGAGCAGGCAGTCGTATTTTTCGCAAATCTCTTTGGCGCCTTTCAGGTAACCTTCGTCCGGCACATTGACACCGGCTTCGCCTTGGATGGGTTCCACCAGAAAAGCAATGGTATTGGGATGGGTTTGAATGGCTTTTTCCAATGCTTCCAAATCATTGTAAGGAACGGACGTAAAACCCGGCGTGTAAGGACCGAATCCTTCCTTGGCTTCCGGATCGGTGGAAAAAGACACAATGGTGGTGGTGCGACCGTGGAAATTCCCTTCCGCCACGATGATATTGGCCTCGTAGCGGGGAATACCTTTTTTCTCGTAGGCCCATTTGCGCACCAATTTGATGGCCGTCTCCACGCCTTCGGCACCCGTGTTCATGGGAAGAACTTTATCGTAGCCGAACATTTCGGTGATGAATTTCTCGTAGGGTCCGAGCTTGTCGTTGTAGAAAGCCCGTGACGTAAGGGCCAGTCGGGCGGCTTGCTCCTGCAAAGTTCGTACGATTTTGGGATGTCCGTGTCCCTGGTTGACGGCCGAATAGGCCGAAAGAAAATCATAGTAGCGCTTTCCGTCCACATCCCATACGTAAACACCCTCGCCACGGCTGAGCACCACGGGCAGGGGATGATAATTGTGGGCCCCATATCGGGATTCCATTTCCATATAAGATTGCGGAGTACGTTTATATTTGGTTGCATTCATAATCTGTGTTTTTGGGGTTAAAATTAAGGAAATATTTCCGAGTGGCCTACGGCAGAAAAAAAAACAAATGATAGATGATATCCCCGAATAACATTTCATTTATGCATGTAAAAGTACCCACACACTATGCGAGGTTCTTATTTTAAATCATTATTGTTCAAGAGAACCATTCACTCGTCCCATTACCGGGATTTCACCCAATCCTCTTTAAAATAGCTTTAAATAAGCCTATTGAATTAGGCGCTTTATAAATACAACTGGGCTACTATAAAATAAGTGATTTTTATTTATGAGGCAAAAATATGCTTCCACCCGCCCTTTCCTGTCATGAGAAAATCTAGCAAAAGACGAATTACTTGCAGAAATTGGTGACAAGCACTTTTGCTGATTTTCTAACATGACAGGAAATTCCCACCAGCGGCCGGCTCGCATTTTTGCCAGGCCAACGCGCTTATCCGCCTGAGGGCGGATTTGGGGTTGCTCTTCTTTACCCATTTTATATTATTTACATGATGTTTTCTCTGCGTATTATTTAAGCGCCTAATTCTATAAGCCTATAAGGATGGTATCAATCATAAATATTATCGTCATTTTTGCTTAAAAAACCGGCTGTACGAGAGATTTGTATCATTGCTCATATCTTTGATTTTTATTAAATCACAAGGATATAAGCGGAGCTTAAATTTTTCAGCGCCGCTTATTTATGGTATGAATTAGGATTTATTATCGGATAATAATGATTTGGAATAAAATTCCTCTCTTTTTTGGGATTGTATAATATATATTTAAAACGCGATAAAACATCATGTAAATA
>JAADEB010000002.1 GCA_013153655.1 Chlorobiota bacterium | reverse complement strand
GTGGAACACGATTTATTCAATGAATAATGAAAAATAAAAACCCAAATCCTAAGTCCTAAATCCAAAATCCGGGAAAAAGAAGAAAGGACGGGTGACCGGTGACCGGTGTATTTTTTCGGGAAACGTGGCGCGGAGAACGGGAAACGGGTTTTTCCGTTAAAGATTTGAATAGATTTATTAAATCGTTGAACCGTGCAATCGATTATCGATGTCATTGTGCTTTGACCTTTAATCAATTACCTCATTTTTAAGCGTTAAACCTTCACTGAATCTCAATAGGAATCATCTCGACCTGAACAACCGGCAAACCGATATCCCACGTTTCCCTTTATCCTTTCCATATTTACATTCTCCGTATTTGCTTCAAAAAAAAACCGTCCCGGCCGGAGGGGCGGAACGGTGTGCTCTCCAATGATTATGACACAAAGCGTATATGCAGGGGTTAGCCGTTATCTTCTTCTTTGTCTTGGTTTTCGGGGTGGCGGGTTTGAGCCGTAGCCAGGTTTTCCATATGAAGGTTCATTTGGCGGTTGTTTTCGTAGATGGCTTCGGTGAGGCGGTTGATATTACGGATCATGGATACGGTAAGCAATATGAGGGTGAGAACCAGTATGGCCGCAAAGGCACTGATGATACCTTTCAGGCTCCATGAACGGTAATTTTTTCTTTTATACAATTCGGCATTATAGCGGGTATCGGCGCGGCGAAGGGCGTTCCGGTAATCGTTTTCCCATTTATTCACGGCTTGTTCGTATTCCCTGTCGATTTGGCGGATGCGGCGTGCACGTTCCAAATTGTTGTGCCGGTAGTAGCGGTAATAAATCCTCAATGCCTCCGCCTGGTTATCGGCCGGTAATTGCGAGAGCATTTCCAGGAAATTGTCCGTGCTTTCGATAAAGGCGTTCAGGTTATTGTTGTAATAACCGTAGTATTCCCTTTCCATTTGTTTGATAAAGGCCAGGCGTTGGTCTTTTTGGATTTTGTCGATGATGCGACCCATATAGCGCACCATGTCCATGCCGTCGTTGGGATTGCTGTTGATAAAATTCCACAATTCCCGGTAAGCGGCTTTTTGTTCTTTGGCGGGGATGTGTTTCAACACTTGTGCAATGGCCTTAAAGCGGCGGTCGATAACGGAGAGTCCATAGCGTCGGGCGGGGAAAGTGGTGAGAAAGTCGTTGGCAAAGGTTTTGCGATTGATGCTGTCATGGGCTTCCAGCATGATGTTGAGTGAGGAAAGCAAGCGGTTTTTTTCATCATAATCTTTGAAGCCTTGGCGGTCGGCATATTCCGAAAAGCGCACATCGAAGCCTTTTTGTTTGAGTCTTCGTTTTCGGAAAGCGGGATTTTTGGTTTTCCTGTATAACTTCCGGTCGCGGGGCGAGGCAAAATAATATTCGTACTTGTTGAGCCAAAAGGATTTGTTGCCTGCAATGGGAATCAGTTCTTTGGTGTAGGCAAGGGATTCGTAGAAGGCACGCATGGCGGCGCTGTCCACGGTTTTGTTTTCTTGTGTGCGTTGCAGGGGTTCGTAATCCGGTTGAAGTTCTTCGGCCGGCTCGTTTTTGTCGGTTTCGGGGGCCGGTTTTTCTATTTTCTTTTTCTTCTTGGGCAAAGCGGCTATGATGTCGTAAGCATCCACCTTTTGGAGCGAAGGATATGCCGGTTTTTCCGGTTTGGGACCTTTGACCACCTGTTCTTTTTTAGGGGGCACATAGCTCCACAAATACACGGCTGCGCCAATGGCAATCAGCAGAAGACTCAGAGCAATGAGTAAATGCCAAAAATAGCGGTTGATGGCATAATAATATTTGTTTTCGAGTTTGCTTAAATTGATTTTCATAAGCTAAGATTTCTTCTTTTTTTACCTTATTAATATTCTTTAAAATAAACATCCGTTATGCTATTCAAATGTTCTTTGAGCCAGTCGCCGCCGCGTACCACCTTGGCCACGGCACCTTCGGAATCGGACCGGCTTACTTTGAGGATCACCACCGGTTTGGCGCCTTCGCCGGGCTTATAGGCGAATTTGGCTCCTTTGGGGGCATACGGCAGGTCCAAATGTACGGTCCGGATGCGGGAACCCGACTTGCGCAGTACGCGATCGATTTTGGCGTAATAGGGGAAAACGGTTTTGAGGGTTTTGTACACTTTGATATTACGGTAGGCGCGTGCAAAGGCATCATCGGCCGTGAGGGGATAATTCTTGGTGATGGCTTGCAAAAGTCCCCTGCCGAAATTTCCTTCCGAAGTGGCTTCGTAGGAATGGCGGGCTATGGTGCGGCCGTCGGAATCGGTGACTACGAGCCGGTAGTCGATGACGGCTTTATAGGCTTTTTTCTTTTCGGTGTATTTGTTGCCGTTTTTGTCCGTATGGGTTTCTTCGTAGGTAAAGGGTGTTACTTTATAACCCATATCGGTCAATTCCACCACGTATTTGATAAACGCATCGGGATGGTCATGCGGATTTTCCACTTTGCCGCGGACGGTGAGTTCCCGGTTGATTTTGTCACGAATTTGGATCAGACCCGGATCGGTGGCATTATCCACTTCGGGGGTGTTGCGAATCAGGCTGAATTCGTATTCGTTTTTGATGGCGGGGTGGTACATCACCAGGCGGTCGCTCGAACGAAAACGGAAACTGCGTATGCGATGGGTTTCGTTGAGGGTTTCGCGGGATTTTTCCGTGCCGTGTTCATAGGTTACCACAATGATTTTGTTTTCATCGGGATAATATTGCCAAAGGCCGTGTTTTCGGCCGTTTTTCCAGCCGCCTTCTTCCGTGAGTCGTCCGTTTTGGTAGGAGGCCGAAGCCATTTTTTCGCCGTTTTCGTCATAAGTAATCCTGGTACCGTGTAACCGGCCGTTGAGGTAATGTTCTTCCATTGCTTTGTTGCCGTTTTCGTGATAGGCGATAATGTCTTTTTTTCCGTCTTCATGATAAACGATATGTTGTTTTACTTTGCCATTGGAAAAAAAGAATTTTTCTTCGGCCGGATGTCCCAAGCGGTAGATAACGACATGCACCGTTTGGCCGTTTTCATATTCCTCTTCCTTGACGGGTTCGCCGTCCTCGTAGATAATTTTGCGCTTGATACGGCCGTTTCGGTCATAATAAACATGCGTTCCTATGGGAACACCTTCGCGGTACGCGCCTTTGAATTTGGGTTTGCCGTTGGCATAAAAAGCCAATTGTTCGCCGTGTTTGAGGCCGTTTCGGTAATGTTCCAAAAGCGTACAATGACAGTCGTTGGGGATGTCCGCCTCATCGTCGCTGTATAATTCACCGCTGAAAGGTTTTCCCTCGAAATAGACCACGCCGTTGCGTGTCTCAACATCCGAGGTGAGGGCTTGCACTTGTGCATAGGTCCATTGAAAGGCCGCAAGGGACCATAAAACCGTCAGAAGTTTTAAGGCTTTCATTCTTTGGGTTTTAGCATAATTAGTTTATGATTTTGAAAATATTTCCGCAGGCTTAGGCGGCCTTTGAACACATCGGCTCTGGCCAATTTGTCCGACACTTGTTCCACCACCACCACGATTTCCTCGGGTCCTTTTTCGGTTTGTACCGTAGCCGTAAGCAACATTTTGGGACGCAATCCCGCATTGGCACCGGCATTCAGGGCCAGGCTTTCCACATAATTGCGGCTTGCACCCACGGGTCGTGCCGCTATTTTCAAGGGCATATGTTTTTGTACAAAGCTTTTCATTTCCTTGCCAAAGGCATCCAGGGATTTGAAGTAGGCATCCTTCTTGTCCTTCACGTAGGAACGCATCAATTCTCCCGAAGGATGTTTGTAGAAAATCATGCGGTCGAGTTTTTTTTCCATTCCGGGAAATCGCTTGAAGTGCAGGCGGGTGTATATCAAATAAAGGTAACGCTTGTCTTTGGTGCGCAGGCGGGTGGCCAGGCTGTCGATGGACAGGATGCCGTCCACTTGGTAGTCGCCGATGCCGGTGGTGTCTTCCACCTTGCGCATGGCATTTCGGTTCAACACTTCGAAAAAGCGATCCAGGATATACCGGCGTTCCTTGTCGTGTACGACGGGCACATGAATCAGGTAATATTCCTTGTGGATTTCGGGATAAAATTGGGTTTGTTCGAACACGTAATCGCCGTCTTTTACCAAATTCTTGATTTGGCGGTCGAACAGAACTTCGTTTTCCGATACCCGGCTGCCGTTGTCATATTCCACTATTTTGACACCTTTGCCTCCGGGCAGGTAATATTTCCATTTGCCGTGTTTGACGCCGTCGCGGAAACGGCCTTCATACACGGGTTGGCCGTTGCGGTAGAGGATTTCTTTTTCCTTGTAGCCGGTGGCCGGATTATAGTATACTTCCAGGCTGTCGGGGCGGCCTGTGCTCAGGCGTACGAATCCCATGTAACGAATACGGCCTGCGGCATCGAATTTTTCGGTTTTTTGCAAATCGCCTTCGGTGGTGATGATTTCCTTACCTTGGTCCGTAAGGCGGGTTCGGCGAATCAATCGACCGTTTTCGTAGTCGGCGGTTTCGGTCAATTCGCCTGCTTCGTTGTAGCGTTGTTGGAGGCCGTGTTTTTTACCGTTTTTATAATTTTCTTCGGTAATGAGCTGACCCTTTTCGTTATATCGTTCGATATGCACGGGGAGGCCGTTTTCGTATTTTTCGATGCTTTTGAG
>JAADEB010000015.1 GCA_013153655.1 Chlorobiota bacterium | reverse complement strand
AACATTTTTCATTTTACCAACTATAACGGTTTGCTGTTTTTAAAATTAAAGTATGTTTTTGTATTCCGTTTCCAAAAACTCCTCCCAATCTATTTTTACTTCCTGCCTTTGGTAAAATTCGTGTGGCTCCCAATTGTAAATCAAAAAACATCGAAGTTCTTTTTGAATCATTTACATTTACCCATAATTTACCATTTTTGTAAGTATAAGAAGAAAACAATACAAAACATCCATCTGTCCATTCTCGGGGATTCCCAAATTCATTACCTCCACGTCCTCCATAATAATGAAATCTAACTCCTCTTAGCGAAACATCTCCAACCTTATTGCCTCTAATAACACCGGGTTGAACCCAAACTCTTCCAGGAGAACCAGAAATTGTATAAATATCATCAGGAAGACGTGCATTAGATCCCACTTTATTACTCGCTTCCCCTCCTGGCACCACATAAAATCCATATGCTCCTTCATCGTATTCTTTTGAAGCTCCCGATACCAGAAAAACTCCCAAAGTATAATTTTCATTTCCTTCTAAATTTAGGGCAATTACTCTATCTCCATATTCTCCTTCAGAAAATACATAATCATTAGGCTGCACTCCTTCTCCACGTAATCGTATGACATCATCACCTTCTACACGTTGATAGTTATGTATTTCCCAGATTCCTTTCTTATTTCTATATAAATCAAGTGTATCCAATCCGTTTGGATCTGCAAGCATAACGGGATTACTTAAGGTATAGACATAGGGAGAAGAATTATTAAATTTCTCCGCCAGGGGATCCACGCTCAGCCAGAGGCTAATCTTCGGGGCATAGTACCTCGCTCCGTAATAATACAATCCGGTTTCTTCATCCAGTTCCTTGCCGTTGAACTTGTAGGGATTGTCGTAGCCGGCGTGTTTTTGTTCGATGAAGGTTTCGCCGTAGGGCAGGTTGAGGAAGAATTGGTGGGGCCTTCCTTCGAGGTCGGTGATGAGCATGCCGGTGCCGAGGTGATCGGGATGATAACAATAAATTTGTAACCTCGGCCGGGCAGCCGTTTTAGTCCCGGGCGTATCGACGGCCACGGGAGGGGCCGATGCCCCGGAGGCAAATACATCGGTTCCGGAATGCTTCATGAAAATAAAAATAGAAAAATTTTGGTAAAAATTAGCCGTCTCCTCTAGCCGGCCCGGAAAAACGGCTCTTGATGCCCGCGCTCCCCCGGCCCGCCGCCCGGCGGCGGGCTACAATAAAACCGGTAGGCGGGCGAAAAATATTCCTAAACTTCCATACACTCTTTTAGGGATACTACCGAAAGCTCAACTTTTCAACAAAACCAATCCGGTTTAACGATTCCACGATTTAACGGTTTAACAAATCTAATCAACTTTTCAACCCTTCAACTATTCAACAGAACTTAACCGACTTAACGCTTTAACGATTCAACAAAAAATCACCCAACGCCTAAATCCGTCATTTGATTTCACGATTGAACGACTTATCTGTCAAATACAAAAAAACCGACTCCTGTCAGCCGCATTTTCGGAAAAATTCGATAAATTGGGAATAAAATTCAAGGAAATGAAAGTATCGCCCGTTTTCTATAAACTCTTTATGGATAATCATTTTGGAAAAAGTTATCCGTTAACCGCCAACGACTTGGAAGTGGTACGACGCAAGATGCTGTCCAATCTGCGCGAATTAAAACCCACACGCTTTAAAAATATGATCGGCGCCTCGCCTTATTGCGAATCGCCCTTCGGCAACCGGGAATTTTTCCTGATCAATACCGATCCCTATTACGCTTACGAAGTTACGTTGGAAATGCATTGGCGCAGCGGAACCGACGAAGGAGTCGAATATATCACCAAATACATCGAGGCGGGCCGCAAGATTAGCTTGGGCTGCGAACAAACATCCACATTCCCGCCCACGGTTTACGGCTGGAAAGTAGTGGGCGAAACGCGTAAATAATTACCCTTGAACCGCAGCTGCCCCACTCCTCCGGCGGTCCCTATCGGAGCGTGAAAGCAATTTATTATTCAGACGGCATTAAAGGGGACAAAATTATCGGCCCGGCCATAAAATTACAGGCAAAGGGCGGTCAAAATCCCTTTTTTATACGGCAGGTGATAAAAATTGCTTATTTTTAAGCAAATTCTACGGCCATGCGTATCCGTTTGCGGCCGGCGTTACAAGCCTTCAAAAGTATTTACGGGCACCGTTACACGCTTTTGGGCCTGTTGATTGTCCTCTACAGTCTGGCCGTGTATGCCTCGATGCCGTCCAAATTTACGCTCAAGCCGGGCAATTTCCTGAGCCTGGCTCTTGTAAGCATATCCGCTTGGGCCTTATGGGGTTTTCTGATGAAATGCCTCCCACCCAAAGTACGCCTCTTTTTCGACCTGCTTACGGCTATTGCGGTGGCATTCTTTTTATTGGCCGGCGTATATCTTTTCAATGAATTCCGGCAATTCCTTTCGGCGGGATTGATTGCCTTTTTGCGTCAACAACCGGTTTACCTCAAAACCTATGCGCAGCAAATTTTGCATAATCCGCTGCAAATGGGCGCTTGGTTACTGCTGGCTGCACTGCTGTTTGCGCTCATCCATTACAGGGGTGCGCGCAGCATTCCGCCGCGCAAGCAGTGGATAAGTTTTAGCATTTTGGCAGTGCTGACCTTTGTAGGCCTCGAGAGCGGCAGACATGAATACCAACGTTCTTTCCTGCCGGCCGATCTTCAAATCCTTTATTCGTTCCGCTACGGCCTCATTCCCACAAGCGATGCCAAACCATTGGAACACCTCGTACACCTTCGGAAACAGGATCTGCCGCATGACGAGCGTTCGCCCGAGGAAAAATACAACGTGGTGCTGATTGTATTCGAATCGCTTAGCCGCGCTCCCCTGCCCTTTTACGGCTATGCCAACCGGTATATGCCTTTCACCGTCAATTGGATTAAGCGCGAAAAAGACCTGTTTGTACGCATGCAAAACGCCATGTCGGTTTCCGCCGCCACCGATGTGGTGATGCCCGCCATTTATACCGGCGTAGGGCCCGAACAACCGTATGAAAAACTCACCGAAGCCCCCTTTCTTTGGGATTATGCCAAACTGAACGGCTACACGACGGTGGTGGCCAGCTCGCAATCGCAAAAGATGAAAAATTTCGAAGGATTCATTCGCGACGACAACCTGGATTATTATCTCCATCCCGGCAATTTGCACCTGCCGTTGGTCAATGATGTGGGTGCCGACGATTTGACGGTTTTAGACTCGGTCGAAAAAATTTTCAAACGCATACGCTCGCCTTTCTTTTTCTATTACAATACCAATGCCACTCACAGCCCCTACCAGGACCGTTCGCCCCATATCCGCGATTTTCGGGGCATCAAAGACCGCTACGGCCGGGCCCTTTTTATCACCGACCGGATTATTCAAAAAATTTACCGGCTGATCGAAGAACGGGGCGAACTGGATAAAACCTTTTTTATTTTCATTGCCGATCACGGCGATTACACCGTCAAAAGGCGCCAGCGATTGGCCAATTTCTACCGCGAAGCATTGGATATTCCCCTAATGGTACGCGTGCCCCCGCGTTGGAAAAAATCCCATCCGCAACTGTGGCAAAGACTCCGGGACAACCGCCGGGTACGCACCGTTAGTTTGGATGTTGCTCCTACGGTATTCCATATTATATTCGATACTTTGCCCGGCCCCTTTGCGCGCCGGTATTTCGACGGACAAAGCCTTATGGATAGCATCTCGCCGCGACGAATCGTTATCGCCCTGAGTACCAACGATACGCGCCACTACGACGCCGAAGGTTTCGGTATTTATCGCGGCAACGAATCTTTTCTGTTCCACGACAATCAAGGTTTCGAGTTCTACGACCTTTCCACCGACAGCTTGCAACGGCACAATCTTATCGACCAAATGCCCCGCGACAAACGTCAATGGTACGATTCGATTTATCTTCATAATCCGTATATGCGCCGGATTGTGGAAAGGCACGTTCATCATTAGCATCCCGGCACATGCTTGCTTGTGGAGCTGATCGTATTCCTTATTTTCTTAGCTTACATAATTATTCGGCCCCGGCCATTATAAAGTGAGGTCAAAGGTAAAAGGGAATAGGAGAAAGTTTCGGGAAACGTGGCACGGTAAATGGTAAACGTGAAAAATCGATTCAACGATTGCACGGTTTAACGGTTTAACAAACATGACGGATGACCGGCGACCGATGACCGGGGCTTTTTCGGGACACGTGGAACGGTTAACGGTAAACGTAGCGGCGGAGCCGCTAGTCGATTTAACGATTGCACGGTTCAACGGTTTAACAATTAAAAAGCCAAATCCTAAATCCCAAATCCTAAATCCGTAAAAAAGCTAACAGCCAACGGCTAACGGCCAATAGCTGATAAATACCACTTCTCGATACATCCCGCCTTCGGCGGGCCACTCGAAGTGACAGCCGCCTAAATCCTAGATCTGCTTAAAGGTCAAAGGTAAAAGGAGAATGGGAAAAGTGGGCGATTCATCAATGAAATAATCGATTGCACGATTTAACGGTTCAACGATTTAACAAACATGACCGATGACCGGTGCTTTTTCGGGAAACGTCGCATGAAGAATGGGAAACGTGGCGGCGGAGCCGCTAGTCGATTTAACGATTGCACGATTCAACGGTTCAACAAACCTATTCAACAATTCAACAAAAATTCCCGGCTACGGCATTCAACCGCAAAACCTCTTCCCACAACCGTCGCCGTTTATGATTATTATCAATATT